>DASXRB010000030.1:0-5108 GCA_036506875.1 Kribbellaceae bacterium
AACACCGCCGCCTCCGCGGCATCCTGCTCCCGCGCGCCGAACAGCTCCCACTCCAGCCGATCCACCCGCGACACCGGACCCGGCGCATACGGCACCAGATCGCACTCATCCAGATCATCCGGATCCGGCCCATCCACCCACAAACTGTCGGTAGGCGCTGGATACGGTGGCGGCGCCTCGACGGCCGTCGAGGCGGCGAACCGGGCCTCGAACTCGGCGGCGAAGTCCGCGCCGGACGGGAACTCCGGATCCGGCGGCAACGGCGACTCGGCGGCGCACAGCGAGGCGGCGGCCGCATCGACCGCCGCCTCGCTCAGGCACCCACCCCGCATCACCATACCCACATTATACAAACATACGTTCGAGCACCCAAGCCGTTTCGCTCCTGGCGAAACCCGCTCTCCGGCTCGCGGCCGGACCGCTGAGCACGGCGCCTGCCGGCCGTCTCTGCGCACCGCGGCAGCTCACCGGGGCGTCATCGTGGCGACGCGAACTCGCCGAGCTCGACCTCGCTCCGACGGCGCACCGTCCCACCCTCTCGTCTGTTTGGGAGTGGAACGGAACGAACCGGTGGAAAGGTTGCGTCAGCCGGTCATCGGCGTCAGGTTGACCCACCGAGCCTGCGCGCCCAGTACGACGGTCCCCGGTGGCAGCTCGCCATCCGTGACCAGCCGGCGATACGTCGTACGACGTGGCTGATCGGCGACGTTCGTCGTGCACACCGTTGCTACAAGGCAACCATCCGAGCCCGAGACCGCGAAGATCTGCGGGTTCTCAGACCCGGACCTCGCCCTTCCGGGTCTGGAAGACCGCGGCGACGACGCCCGGCGTACCGTTCGGGCCGACGAAGCGGACGTCGACGTCGTCCATCAGATGATCCGCCGGGTGGCCGACCCAGTCCGCGACCCGCTCGGGGTCACCGGCGATCTCGATACAGGTCAGCTTGACGTCCGAGCCACCGGCCGACGGGTGCTGGGTGTCGTCGTCCCACTTGACGAAGAACGGCAGCTGCGGGTCGGCGATCAGGCCCTTGACGCCGATCTGGCGCCAGGTCAGGTTCACGCCGTCCGGCCGGTGCCGGTTGCCGGGGACCGCCTCGCGGCCGAGCCGCTTCTCCACCTGCGTGAGGTCGTCGACCGCGACCACCCAGCCGAGCCAGCCGCCGCCCATCTCGGAGCGGGCGCGTACGGCCTGGCCGAACGGGGCCTTGTCCGACGCCGGGTGGTCGAGCACGCCGACCACCTCGATGTAGCGGCCGCCGTGCAGCGGCAGGATGTGGTTCACGGTCCCGAACCGGGGGTGCACCCCGCCGTCGACGAAGTCCGCTCCGAGGAGAGCCGACAGCCGCTCAACCGTTCCGCGGTATCCGTCCGGACCTGCTGCGTACGAGAGGTGGTCGAGGCGCATGCAAGCATTCTGGCCGAGCCGTTCGTACGGCGACGACCGGGGGGTGCGTCCTACCACTCCGGCAGGTGGGCTCTAAGATCCCGGGTCGCTCGCCGGGTGCGGCGCCACCGGCTCCTTGCTGTCGAGATGCTTGCCGCACAGCTCCGCCAGCACGTCGTACGCCTGCTGTCCCATCAGCGTGACGAGCTCCACGCGGTTGGACTCGAAGACCGCCTCGACGCCGATGTGCGCCTCGGTGTTGCCCGTGCAGTACCAGTCCAGGTCGTGCCCGCCGGCACCCCAGCCGCGGCGGTCGTACTCGCCGATCCCGACCTCGGTGTACGACGTGCCGTCGGGCCGTTCGACCTCGCGGAAGGTACGGCGGATCGGCAGCTGCCAGCACACGTCCGGCTTGGTCTCGACGAAGTGCACCCCGGTACGCAACGCCAGCTTGTGCAGCGCGCAGCCCGCGCCGCCGGAGAAGCCCGGCCGGTTCAGGAAGATGCACGCCCCGTCGACCACCCGCGTCTTGCGCTGGCCCTCGTCGTCGGTCTCGACCCAGCCGTTGCGCTTGGCCTCCTTCCGGAACTGCCAGTCGTCCTTGGTCAGCTCCTTCACGTGCTGCTTGACGCGCTTCTCGTCGTCGCTGTCGGAGAAGTGCGCGCCGAGCGTGCAGCACCCGTCGTTCGGCCGGCCCTTGTAGATCCCCTGGCACCCGCCCCCGAAGATGCACGTCCACCGAGACGTCAACCAGGTCAGGTCGCACCGGAACACCTGGTCCGGATCGGCGGGATCGGTGAACTCCACGTAGGCGCGGGGAAAATCCAGCGGAACTTCGGGCACGTGGAAAGCGTACGTCGGCGCGTGCCCGTGCACGCGGTAGCGTGAACCTCATGCGGCTCGGTGTGCTGGACGTGGGGTCGAACACGGTGCATCTGCTGGTGGTGGACGCGCACCGCGGTGCGGCGCCGCTGCCGGCGTACTCGCACAAGACCGAGCTGCGGCTGGCCGAGCACCTCGACGCCGAGGGGAAGATCGACGACAAGGGTGCGGACGGGCTGGTGTCGTTCGTCGCCGAGGCGATCGAGGTCGCCGACGACAAGGGCTGCGAGTCGGTGCTGTCGTTCGCCACGTCGGCGTTGCGGGAGGCGCCCAACGGCGAGCAGGTGCTGGGCCGGGTCCGCGACGAGACCGGTGTCGACCTGTCCGTGCTCACCGGTGAGGACGAGGCCCGCCTGACGTTCCTCGCGGTGCGACGCTGGTTCGGCTGGTCGTCGGGGCGGCTGGCGGTCTTCGACATCGGCGGTGGTTCGCTGGAGATCGCCGTCGGCTCCGACGAGGAGGCGACGGTCGCCCTGTCGGTCCCGCTGGGCGCCGGGCGGCTGACCCGCGAGGGACTGACCGGTGACCCCGCGGACAAGGACGAGGTCAAGAAGCTGCGCAAGCGCATCCGCCAGGAGATGGCCGAGGTCGCCGGGACCGTGCTGCGGGCCGGCCGGCCGCAGCGCGCGGTCGCCACGAGCAAGACGTTCCGCTCACTGGCCCGCATCTGCGGCGCGGCGCCCTCGGTCGAGGGGCCGTACGTGCCGCGAACGCTGGAGGCCGCCGACCTGGCCGCGCAGGTGCCGAAGCTGGCGAAGATGACCGCCAAGGAACGTTCCGAGCTGCCCGGCGTCTCGGCCGGGCGCGCACCGCAGCTGGTGGCCGGCGCGCTGGTCGCGGAGGCGGTGATGGACATCTTCGACGTGTCCACGCTGGAGGTCTGCCCGTGGGCGCTGCGCGAGGGCGTCATCCTGGCCCGGCTGGACCAGCTGTGACGCGGGCACTGCCGAAGATCGGGCTGTCCACGGCGTCGGTGTACCCCGAGTCGACCGCGAGCGGGTTCGAGCTCGCCTCCCGGCTCGGGTACGACGGGGTCGAGCTCATGGTCGGCATCGACCCGCTCAGCACCCAGATCGACGCGATCCAGCGGCTGGTCGACTACCACCAGCTCCCGGTGCTCGCGGTGCACTCGCCGTGCCTGCTGATCACCCAGCGGGTCTGGGGGACCGAGCCGTGGGGCAAGCTCGAGCGCAGCGCGGAGGCCGCGGTCACGCTCGGCGCGGACGTGGTCGTCGTGCACCCGCCGTTTCGCTGGCAGCGCGACTACGCTCGCGGGTTCGTGGAGGGGATCGCCCGGCTGGAGGCCGAGACCGGGGTGATCTTCGCGGTCGAGAACATGTACCCGTGGCGCGCGCCGGGCACCGGCGGCCTGCAGGCGTACGCGCCGAGCTGGGACCCGACCGAGATGGACTACGCGCACACCACCCTCGACCTGTCGCACTCGTCGACGGCCGGGCAGGACTGCGTCGAGCTCGCCCGCAAGCTGGACAGCCGGCTCACCCACATCCACCTCACCGACGGCACCGGCTCGGCCAAGGACGAGCACCTGGTCCCGGGCCGCGGCACCCAGCGCGCCGCGGACCTGCTCAACCTGCTCGCCGAGCGGGACTTCGCCGGCCACGTCGTGATCGAGATCAACACCCGCCGCGCGCTCAGCCGCTCCGACCGGGAGACCGACCTGGCCGAGTCGCTCGAGTTCACCCGCAAGCACTTCGTCACCACCCCGAAGTACGCGGTGAGCAGCGATGGCGAGGTGTCGGAGCTCGGCTCGTGACCCAGGCTCCTGGACGACGTACGGCGGGCCGTCGACCGGGCGGTCCGGACACCCGCGGCGAGATCCTGGCCGCGGCCCGGGAGACCTTCGCGGCCAAGGGGTTCGAGGGTACGTCGCTGCGCGCCGTGGCCCGGGCCGCGGGCGTCGACGCGGCGCTCGTCCACCACTACTTCGACGGCAAGGAGAGCTTGTTCATCGAGGCGATGCAGCTGCCGGTCGACCCGCGGATGATCGCCGGCCGGGTGCTGGACGGGTCCCTGGACGGCCTCGGTGAGCGGATCGTGCGGACCTTCCTGTCCGTGTGGGACGCGCCCGCGTCGCGGGTCCCGCTGATGGCGATGCTGCGCGCCGCGCTGGGCAGCGAGGACGTCGCGCACCTGTTCCGGGACGCGATCACGCGGATGATCCTGACCCCGGTGTCCGGCCTGCTCGACGCTCCCGACGCACAGCTGCGGGTGTCGCTGGTGGCCTCACAGCTGATCGGGATGGCGATCGTGCGCTACGTCCTGGAGCTCCAGCCGCTGGCCGGCGCGACCGCCGACGAGGTGGTCGCGCGGATCGCCCCGACCCTGCAGCGCTACCTCACCGGCTAGTACGGAGTGGGCGCCCACTGGGCGTTCTTGCCGACCGTCTCGTCCCCTTCGATCTCGCGCGGCATGTCCCGCACGACCAATCCGCAGGCCTTCGCCTCCGCCAGCGCCTCGTCGTCGTACGACGACCGCCGCCAGATGTCGCAGATGTACGTCCTGGTCTTGAGGTAGTCGACGTACCGGTGGTGGTGCGCGTCGTCCAGGCCGAGCGCGGCGAACACCGCGATGCGGTCCTCCGGCGACGGCGCGACCCGCCACCAGAACGGGTGGTCGCCCATCCGCCTGGTCGGCTTCGGGTCGCCGCCCCAGGCCGGGAACGTGCGCAGGTCGCCGTTGCCGCTGTGCGTCATCCGAAGGCTCCACACGACCAGGTCGCCCAGCCGGTTGCGGACGTACACGTTCTTTCCCGTGTTCAGCGAGCACTGCTCGTGCGACCCGACGCGCAGATTCAGCCCGCCGGTGTACTTCTCGTGGTC
>DASXRB010000031.1:0-6330 GCA_036506875.1 Kribbellaceae bacterium
GCGAGCTGCTTCTGACCCGCCAGGGCCTGTTGCTCGCCGTCCCGCAGCTGCTTCGTGCCGGTCTGCAGCCGCATGACACCGGTGCTGAGCTGGGCCGCGCCGGTGCTCAGCGTCGAGGCGCCGGACGCCGCGGAGCTGATCCCCTCGGTCAGTGCCGGCATCGCGCCGGCCAGCTTCTCGTTGCCGTCGGCAACCTGCCGGGCGCCGGTGGCGAGCTTGTCGAGCTGCTGCGACGTGGTCTGGATCTTCTTGTCCGCGCTCACCACCGGCGCGCGCAGCGTTGCGGTCTCGGCCAGCACCACCCGGACCTGGTCCTCGGTGAACCCGCGGTCGCGCAGCCGCTGGGCGAGCGCGGAGTCCAGCCTCGACAGGTCGCTCACCAGCGTGGACGACGCGGTCGCCACCTCGGCGCCGGCCGCGGCCACCTGCTCGTTGCCGTCGGCAACCTGATCGGCGCCGTCGGCGAGCTTGCGGGTGTCGGACGGCAGCGACGCGGTCCCGGTCTTCAGCGTGTTCAGGCCGGTGCTCAGCTGGTGCGCGCCACGGGCGAGCCGGTTGGCGCCCGCCGCGGCCTGCGTCGTACCGGTGTAGAGCTGCCCGGCACCCGTCGCCAGCTTCTGCTGGCCGGCGACCAGCTGGTTCGCGCCGGTCTGCAGCTGGGCCGAACCACTGACCGCCCGGTTGAGCCCGGTCTGCAGCTGCGCGGCGCCGGCCGCGGCCTGAGCGACCTGGTCGTGGATCGTCGCGAAGCCCGCGAGCAGCTTGCTCGCCGCGGTCTCGCTCACCTTCGCGACCACCGACTTCGTGACCTCGGCGACGACCTGGTTCGCGATCGTGTGCGCGAGGTAGTTGTTGGCGTCGTTCGTGGTCAGCTCGAGGTTCGCCTGCCGCGGGTCGGACTCGGCGCTGGACGCCAGGTCCGCGGAGAACGTCCTCGGCAGCGTGAGCGCGAACGCATAGCTTCCGTCCGCGACCCCGGTGTCCGCGTCCGTCCGGTCCACCCGGTGCCAGTCGAAGCTGTGCGAGGCCAGCAGGTCCTCGGCCACCTGCGGCCCGACGGTCAGCCGCTCGCCGGTGGACAGCGTCGTACCGGCGTCCTCCACCACCACCGCGGCCGGAACCTTGTCCAGCCGGCCGTACGGATCGTGGTTCGCGTACAGGTACAGCCCGCCGTACAGCGTCGGGATCAGCACCAGCGCCAGCACCGCCAGCTTCGGCAACCGCCCCGCCGTCACCCGTCTCAGCTCACTCAACGCCATCCGCACCCGTCCCCTCCTTCCGCTCATCGGGCCCTTGCGACCCGGCGTGTCGTCGTTCATCGGGCCCTTCGTGCTCAGCCGGTACGACGTCGGCCTCCGCCGTCCCGGACTCCGCGCCGGCGATGATCGCGGTCGCCGGCACCTCGACGGGCTCTGCCTGGACTGTCTCGCCGAAGCGGGAGGCGTCGACGCCGAGCACGCGGGCGGAGGTATCGCTGCAGGTGACCAGCACGCCGTAGCCACGGCCGGCGAGGTCGCGCGCCACGTCGTACCAGTCGAGGGGGTCGCCGCCGAAGCGGTCCGGCAGGGTCAGCACGATCATCCGGACGTCCGGCCGCGCCGCCGTCAGCTCGGCGAGCAGCCTGGTCCGCACGTCGACCGGCAGGTGCTCGAACCGGGCGTCGGCGAACTCGCCCGCGCCCTGCTCGTCGAGCCAGGTCCGCACCGCGCGCCGGCCCGCCTTGCGCCCGGCGATCGCCAGTTCCTCCCCGACCACGGTCCGGACCGGCAGCGGGTCGTCGGGCTCTGTGACGCCCGGGGTGTCGACGACCGCCACCCGGCGGCGCAGCGCGGCCTCGGCGTTGCCGCCGGCGTAGACCTGGCGCCCGTCCAGGCGGACCTCGCCGCCGTCCGGCCGGAGCCGGCCGGAGACGGCCAGGCTGAGCGCGACGTGACCGACACCGGGATCGCCGGCGACCAGCGTCAGCCGGCGCTCGGCGACCGTGACCGACGTCGGCCGCAGCATCGGCGCGTGCGGTCCGCGAACGGTGAGCGCGTGTGCGGTCAGTTCCATGGCGGCAGTCCCTCGACAGTTCAATACAGTTGTGTATCCAATACGGAAGTGTATCCTAAGGTCATGTCCGTGCAAACCGGCCGGCAGTCCGCCGAGGGTGAGCCGCCCGCCCGGGGTCAACGGCGGCGCGCCGCGACGCGCGCGCGGCTGCTGGACGGGGCGCTGGAGGTGATCGCCGAGCGCGGGTTCCACGGCGCGTCGGTGGAGGACATCTGCGATGCGGCCGGGTTCACCCGGGGCGCGTTCTACTCCAACTTCGCGTCGAAGGACGAGCTGGTGCTGGCGCTGTTCGAGGCCAGTACGGACCGGTTGCTGGAGGAGATCGACGCGCTGCTGAGGCAGTACGGCGACGAACCGCGGTCGCTGCTGGACGCCGTACTGTCGCTGCTGGACGAGACGGTGCCGGACCAGCGGCGGTGGCACCTGGTGTCGACCGAGTTCGCGCTGCACGCGTTGCGCGACCCGGGCGCGGCGAAGGCGTGGAACAAGCAGCGCGCGGCGTTCCGGAAGAAGCTGACGACCGTCGTCGAGGCGAGCGTGGCGATGAACGGTCAGGCGCTCACGGTCGACGCGGACCTGTTCGTCCGTCTGGTCGTCGCGCTGCACGAGGGCGCGCGGGTGCAGAGCCTGCTCGAACCGCGCAAGCTCCCGGCCGGCACGCTGGAGCGCACCTTCCTGCCGATGGTGCTCGACGCCGTCACGACCCGGGGAGAGCCGGCCTGATCCCGGTGTGCCCGAAGGCGTCCCCCTTGTAGAGCAGGGGTTCGCGGGTCGTGACGGCGAGCGCGTAGGCGAAGCAGTCCCCGAAGTTCAGCTGCGCCGGATGCCCGCTCCCCTTCCCGAAGTCCCGGTACGCCTGTCTTGCCACCTCGGCCTGTGCCGCGGTCACCGGCTCGATTTCCATACCCGATGTGGCCACGAAGTCGTCGAACTTCCGGCTCGCGGCCGCGACCCGCTTGCCGTCGACCACGATCGCCGCTTCGAGGTACGACGCGGCCGACAACCGCCGCCGGCCGGCCCGGCCGATAGCCCGCTCCAGCAGCTCGGCATCGGGTTCGCCGTTCAGGATCGCGATGATCGCCGAGGTGTCGACGATCACTTCGGGAGCCCCATCTCGTCGTACAGGAGATCGCCGTGCGGGACAGCGAACGCGTCGGGCGGCAGCAGTTCGCGGATCTCCCGCGCGAGCGCATGCATGTCGGCGATCCGCTGCTCGGCGCCGGCCTCGTCGCGGAGGCGATCGAGGCGTTCGCGGATGGCGACGGTGACCGCCTGGGTGACGGTCTCGCCGGTGAGGGAGGCGAGCTCACGAGCCAGGTCGTGTGTCTGCTGGTTCTTGATGTTCATGCTCATGGTGATCACCTGTCTACCAATAACAGGAACCAGTCTACCTTCGCGTCGGCTCATCCACAGGTCTGGTCAGAGGGGCCCGACGAGTGACGACACGCCGGGTCGCACGGGCCCGATGAAGGATTACGTGACCTTGATGTTGACGGTGTGGAGGCCGGTGGCGCCGTCGGGGGCGGGTGGGGCGGCGTCCTCGGTCTGCGGGGTGCCGGTGGCGTCGATGGCGCGGACCTGGAGGATGTGGTTGCCGTGCGCGGCGTCCCAGGTCCAGTGCCACTCGCGCCAGCAGTCGATCGAGCCCGGCTCGGCCAGGGTCGTGCGCTGCCAGGGGCCGCCGTCGACGCGTACCTCGACCGCCGAGATGCCGACGTGCTGGTGCCAGGCGACCCCGGCCACGACGACCGGGCCGGCCTTCGCCTTCGACGACGGCCGGTCGATCCGCGACTGGGTCTTGATCGGCGCCTGCTCGGACCAGCCGCGAGGCGTCCAGTACGCGTCGAACCGGTCGAACCGGCTCACCTCCAGCGACATCACCCACTTGGTCGCCGAGACGTAGCCGTACAGACCCGGCACCACGACCCGGACCGGGAAGCCGTGCTCGACCGGCAGCGGCTCGCCGTTCATCCCGAACGCCAGCATCGCCGCCCGCCCGTCGGTCATCGCCTGCAGCGGCGTACCGCAGGTGAAGCCGTCGATCGACGTCGCCAGCACCGCATCGGCGTCGGCGTGCGGCCCGGCTGCGGCCAGCAGGTCCTTCAGCAGGACCCCGGACCACAGCGCGTTCCCGATCAGCCCGCCGCCGACCTCGTTGCTGACGCAGCACAGCGTGATCCACCTGTGGACGACGGGCCGCCGCAGCAGGTCGTCGTACGTCAGGGTGAGCTCCCGGTCCACCATGCCGTGGATCCGCAGCCGCCAGTCGGCCGGCTTCATCAGCGGCACCGACAGCGCCGTGTCGATCCGGTAGAACTCGCGGTTCGGCGTCTGCCACGGGACCGCGCCCTCGGCCTGCACGCCGGGCGGCGGCGCGGTGCTCGCCGGCAGCGGCAGCCGCAGCTCTTCGCGCGCCTCGGCGACCGCGGTGCGCTTGCCCCCGGCCACCCGGGCCAGGCCCGCGACCCCGGCCGAGCCGAGCGCGACCCCGCCGGCGAGCCGGAGGAACCCGCGCCGCCCGCCCTCCTCGGGCACGGCCACGGCGAGGCGGCCGGACAGGACGTACAGGCACACCATCGAGACGACCCCGGCGAGCGCAGCTGGCAGCGCGTCGGCCGGACCGGCGTCCGGGCGGCTCATCGCGGCGGCCACCGCGACCAGCGCCAGCCCCGCCGCGATCGCGAGGCCGAGCTGGGGCCGTCGGACGGCGAGCAGGCCGGACGCCGCCGCGAGCAGCAGCAGTACGACGACGATGCCGGCGCGCAGCGCGGTCTTGTCGTGGGTGCCGAACAGCTGGATGGCCAGGTCCTTCAGCCATGGTGGGACCCGGTCGATGAACGCAGAGCCGACAGCGACGACCGGCGTGAGCCGGCTGCCGAGCACGGCGGCGGTCAGTGAGCCCGCGGCCAGACCGGCCAGAGCGGACAGGACGCCGCCCAGCGCGGCCAGAGCTCGGGACGATCGGGTCACATTCCCACGATCTCCCGCGCTCCGGGGTCGCGCCAGGACGGCGTCGGAACCGTTAGAGGCAGGTAACTTTCGGTGTTACGGCCGTGCGCCGACTCCGTTCGCGCGGAGCCGGTTGCGGGTGGCCTGACGTGCGTGGTCGCGGGCCTTGCGGACCCGGCTCAGCACGGCGCCGGGCTCGTCGCCCAGGTGCGACACCCACAGGTCGTGGACGTCGTCGAGGTGTGCCGGCATCGCCTCACGCAGCCGTCGTTTCCCTTCCGTGGTGAGCACGGCGTAGTAGCCGCGGGCGTCGTCGGCACAGGGCACACGTCGTACAAGACCCTGCTGTTCGGCGCGATCGACGAGCCGGGTGACGCCACCTGTGGTGACGGTCAGCTCGATCGCGAGAGTAGTGAGCCGGAGCCGGTCCTTGGGGCTGCGTGCCAGGCGGAGCAGCAGCTCGAACATGGGGAACGGCAGGCCACTGCGCTTGAGCGTCATACGCATCACGTTCTCGATCTCGGCAGCGGCTTCACGCAGCAGGCCGTAGGCCGTGATGGCCTCGCTGTCCCACAGTTCGGGAACGTCGGTGGGTGTGTGCTGGTGTAGCGGCTCGTCGAGAGCAATCGCCTGGGACATGAGGAGAACTCTAGTCACTCAGGGGTTCGTTTCGCCTACAGGCTGTCACGAAAACTCAACATATTGAGACGAAACCGATGGGTCCGGCGGGCCCCTGTGGATAACCGCCGACGCCGATCCCGAGATTTTGCCAGCCTGGTGCGCATGGCGAAGCAACCGCTCCGAGGTGACGACGAGGACGACGAGCGCAGCGCGTACGGACCGGGGTTCGTGGCCTCGGCGATCGTGCTGACCGCGGTGCTGCTGTGCGGCGTACTGGTCCTGGTGGCCCGGCTCGCCGGCGGTGTGCCGGCATCGGCCGCGAGCCCGGCTCCAGGCGTCGGCCCGGCAGCCGGTCCCGACCGGTCCGGTACGACGGACGGCCCGCCGAGCGCCGCGTCGTCCAGGGGAGCTCGTACGACGAACACTCGGGACCGCTGCCGTCTCCCGGACGGGGACCAGGCGGTTCCGGCAGGGCCGCCGGCCGGTGCGGAGTGGGTCGTGTACCGGCGGATGGTGGTGCCGCGGTCGGGCGCCATCGGCCCCGCGGTCGTGGACCCGGACGGCTTCCGGCACTGCTTCGCGCACTCGCCGACCGGTGCGCTGTACGCGGCGTACAACGCGGTTGCCGCCCTCGACGACAACGCCGCGGCGCTGCCGACCGCCCGCAAGTTGCTGCTGCCCGGCCCGGACCGGGACCGGATGCTGGCC
>DASXRB010000032.1:0-3829 GCA_036506875.1 Kribbellaceae bacterium
GACAGCCCTTCCACCAGGCGCGGCAGGGTCGCGGCGGACCGGTAGCATGGCACGACGACTGAGACGAGCACGGAATCCCTTTCCTGGTCATGGTTCGGGTTCCTCGGGGCGGGGACCCCTCGGGACGTGCCGAGTATGTCACCGACCCGAAGGGATTCCACAGCCTCGTGACGACGACGCCCCAAACCACGGGAGGCGCCCGCGCCGCCGAGCTGACCGTGAAGGCCGCGCGGGACCACCGGGTCCGTTACGTCCTGGTCGGTGGCGCCACGAACGTCGCCTACTTCGGCCTGTTCTGGCTCGGGTGGCACCTGCTCGAGGGCACCGTCCCGTACCTCGGCATCACCGCGACGGCGAACTTCGGCACCGCCCTGCTGGCCCACCCGGCGTACCGGACGTTCGTCTTCCGGTCGGACACGAGCTGGCTGCGCGGCTTCTGGAAGTTCTACACCGTCTACCTGGTCGGCCTGGCCGCGTCGCTGGCCGGCATGCCGCTGCTCATCGAGGTCCTCGGCGTCCCGGTACTGCTCGCCCAGGCGATCGTGATCGTCCTGGTCCCCGTCGCGTCGTACCTGCTGCACCGCTTCTGGACCTTCTCCGGAAACCCCCACAACTGAGTAGATGCCCCGGCCGCCGCTTTCGTTATGCGGCCACGCCTTCTTCGATTTCGCGCGTGAGGCGGGCGATGCAGCCAAGCGGGCACTGGGTAGACCCCCCGTCCTACACCACTACCGATGTGCCACATCGGTCGCGGTGTACGGATCCGGCCGACCCCCTGCCGTCCATGCGTCTTCGTGAGCCCTGAAGTGCCTTACGTGCGGCGGGATTTGACGCGCGACCTGAGGCGGCGTTTGAGGCCGGCGGCGATGCGGCGGGGTTTGCGGATCAGGGCCACGCGGCGCATGGTGTTGGCCACCTTGTAGGTGCGGGAGCGCTTGATCTTGGCGAGCCGGTTCTCGGCACCGCGCCGGGCTGCGATCGCCTTCTGCAGGTCCTCGCGCAGGGTGCGGATCAGATTCTCGCGGGTGCGCAGCTGCTGGTCGCGGAAACCGGCGAGCCGTTCGAGCGCGCCGATCCGGCCGGTCAGCTCCACGATCTGCTGCCGCAGCGCCTCGGCGTCGTGCAGCGCGGTCCGCAGATCGGCCTCGGCGCCGGTCGCGGTCTCGTCGGTCGCCGCGCCACCGAGCGCGGCGCCGGTTGCGGCCGCGACGGCGTCGGCCAGCTCGCGGCCGCGAGCCAGGGTACGGGCGTCCGCCTCGGCACCCGACATCGCCACCCACGCGGACACCAGGTCCTGGCCCACCATCCACGGCGGCCACGGGTGCCGTCCGCGGGTGCGCACCAGCCGGTCGTGGAAGCGGTGCCACGCGGCCGCCAGCAGCACGGCCGAGTCAGCCGGCGACGACGTCACCCACACGACCGGCCCGCTGACGAACGACTCGGCGCTGAGCACCGTGTCGTCCCAGACGGCGAGCTCGGCACCGCCTTGGCGTCGTACCCACTCGCCGAGCCGGGCCGCCAGCGCGCGGAAGCCCGGGACGTCCTCGGCCACGGCGAGCCGCAGCAGCACCGTCTCCACCGTCTCCGTGTCCGGGACGTTCCGCAGCTCGGGCCCGGCGACGACGGCGCCGCCGGATACGGCCGGCTCGCCCCGTGTCGCGACCGACCACCACCCGCCCGCTTCGTCCCGGGCGCCCGCGAGTGCGGAGCTCGCCGAGGTCTTCGCGTACAGCTCACTGCCGGGCTCGCGGACCGCGACCCAGCCGTGCGCCACAGCGCCGAGCAGACCGGCACGCGCGGCCCGGTGCACGGCGTCCCGGGCGGGAGCCAGCAGCGGAGTGGGGTCCGCCTCGAGTGCGCCGACGGCCAGCCGGGCCGCCAGCCGCCCCGGCCGGGTGTCGGCCGCCGCGGCCGTGCCGGCGAGCACGAGCGGCTCGGCCCCGGCATTGAACCCCGCGTACACCAGTGCCGCCGGGAAGCCGGCCGCCGCGAGTGCGTCGCCGAAGGCCGCCGGCGACGACGGCCGCGACGGGTCCTCGTGCAGCGGAACCCAGTCCTCGTCACCGTGCTGGTCGGCCGGCAGCCGCCGGTCCAGTACGGCGGTCATCGAGAACTCGTTCTCCAGGCCCAGCAGGACCTGCGCGTCGGGCGCGGCGGCGCCGAGCAGAGCCGACAGCCGGCCGGACCAGTCCAGGTCGGCACCGTCGGTCCCGAGCAGCCGGTCCAGCCCGTCGAGCGCCACGACCGCGTCGAAGCCCGTGTCGTCGAGCCCGTCCAGCGAACCGGCCAGCACCGAGACGTTGCCGGCGGCCACGTCCGAGGCCAGCGCGGTGGCATCCTCGACCGAGCGCACGAGCACTCGCACGGTCTCGCTGCGGGACGCGACCAGGTCGACCAGCGCGGCCTCGTGCGGCCCGGCGACCAGCGTCCTGCGCGCCGGCCGCAGCACGTCGGACAGCAGCGCGTGCAGCACCGGACCACGCGCCGGCCCCGGGGTGCCGGTGTAGTCGCTCCACAGCCGCATCTCGCCGCGGACGAAGGTGATCTCGTTCAACGTGTCGTTCACAGCGGTCACGGTTTCTTCCAGTCGAAGATCATCCGGAGCTCGGCCGGAGGCAGTATCCACGGCCTGCCGAGCTCGTAGTCGGTCGTCTGCCGGGCGGCCTCGTAGTCGACGTCCTTGCCGATCAGTTCCGGCCACAGCCGCTCGAGCCGGTCGGTGCCGCCGAAGACCGGGTTCTCGCCGGCCATCGACATCGGGTCGCCGTACACGGCCGGCTGACAGCCGGCGGCGATGCCGTACAGGATCGCGGTCGAGAGCCGGTTCGACGCCACCCGGCGGTGCCTGCGCAGCGCCTCGAGCTGCTTGTAGAGGAAGAGCCGGTCGGTGCCCTCGTAGTTCCAGCCGCGCTTGCCGAAGCAGATCACCTCGAAGCCGGCCTTCTCGTACGCCGCCCGCACCTCGGGCCGCTCGTACTCCGTGTAGTACAGGCTGAACGTCACCGGGCCCGGCTCGGTCTCGCGGATCTCGTCGATGAGCCGGGCATGGTCGCCCTGGATCTTGCCGCCCTCCCAGCCGTGGAACAGGAACCACAGCGTGCCCTCGCGCTCGTCGTCCGGCACCACGCCGAGGTCGGGCTCCAGGTCCATCAGGTACAGCCACGGCGCGCCGATGACGTGGTAGCCGCGCCGGCCGAGGGCGTGCCCGCGGCGCCGCGGCCCGTCGCTCCACACGTACCGCCAGGAGCCGTCGAAGAACTCGTGCATCGGGTTCCAGCCGCAACCGACGTTCCAGCCGTGCTGCAGGTAGCCGGGGATCCGCGGCGGGTGGACGTCGTCCAGGCCCGCGTACCGCGCCAGGATGTGCGTCTGGCCGTAGTAGTGGTTGTGGTGATGCATCAGCGCACCTCGAGGTGGAACACGCCCGTTCGGGGCCGGACCGTGACGGTGTGGCCGTCGTGCTCGTGCTCCAGCGGCAGCCGGCCGGCCAGGAAGGCGTCGGTGAGCAGCGGCGCGGCGCCGTCCGGGGCGACGGTGAACAGCGTCCACTCGGCCCGGCCCGTGCCGGCCTGCTCCGTGCATTCCGCGACCACGCCGGCCAGATCCACCGCCGCGTGCCACGTCTCGCCGTCGACGGCCGTCCGGCAGGGCACGCTGACGTAGTCGTCGGAGTCCTCCAGGAAGTGCCGCCACTCGAACTCGCCGGTGGTCGCCGCCGGCCGGGCCGGGCCGGAGACGACCAGCTCACCCGAGGAACCGTCGAGTGCGGCATCGGTCGCGGTCGGCCGGACCGGGGAGTCGATCACGTTCACGAATCCTGACGGCGACC
>DASXRB010000033.1:0-4707 GCA_036506875.1 Kribbellaceae bacterium
GTGGATCGGTCACCCTCGATCCGCAGTTCCTGCGCCGCCTGGATCGCGTCGACGCCGTCGTACTCGATGCGGAGGTGCTGCTGACCGGGCAGCGGACGGTGGACGAGGTCGTCGCGTTGAACGGCCGGATCACAGATCCTGACGAACTGCGGCGGCGTGCCGAGCAGGTCGTGAATCAGCCGACGGCGGTCGAGGGCTGGTCGGTACGGCGGGTGAGTGAGCGCAAAGCCCGGATGGAGCATCGGCGTGGCGCCGTTGTCCACGAACTGCGCCGCGACGGCAGTCCGCAGGCGCTGGTCGCCGTCATGGAGGAACTGGATCCACTGGCCGACGAGCTGGTTGCCGCGGCGCGAGGTGTGGGGCCGGTGTATGTCGCCGGTGTGGGGAGCCGGCTGGACGAGCGGCTGCCGGTGGACGGATTGTTGCCGGCCGGCCCCCAGCTACGAGCATCAGTCTCCTCGCTGCAAGAGGCCGGCCACGGTGTCGTTCTGGTGTCGGCGCGCGGCGGTGAAGCGCAGGCAGCGGCGGACGTCGGCATCGGCCTGGTGGGTCGATCCGGTACGCCGCCCTGGTCCGCCGACGTTCTCTGCGGGCCTGGGCTGGGAGAGGTCTGGCGGTTGCTCGACGCGGCCGCGACGGCCAAACGGGTCAGCCGACGCAGTATGAAGCTGGCTGTCACCGGCTCCGCGGCCGGACTACTCCTATCGCTGGCCGGACCCGCGCGCGGAGCGGGTCGCAGAGCGATGACCGCTGTCGACGTCGCCGCGGCCGTCGCCATGATCGATGGGACCTGGCACGCCCTGTCGCTGTCGCGTCGGCTACCGCCGTTGCCCGCCGACCGAACCCGGTGGCACGCGATGGATCCAGACGAGGTGCTGGAGCGGCTCGAGTCGTCGCTGGCCGGGCTGGCCGAACGGGTTGCGAGTCGGCGGCTGAGCAGCGAGGACAAGGGCGAGCAGCCGACTGATGGCGGCATCGCGACCGCCGCGGCGCGAGAGCTGGACAATCCGCTGACGGCGGTGCTCGGCGCCGGTGCCGGGATCTCGGCCGCGGTGGGTTCGGTGCTGGACGCGGCGCTGATCGGCACCGTGCTCGGCGTCAACGCCGTGATCGGCGGCGCAGAGCGGGTTGCGGCCGACCGCTCGCTGCGCAGGCTGTCGGGCACGACTGCCGACCGTATCCGGGTCCGGCGCGACGGTACCGAGCATCAGACGACCGCGGACCGGCTGGTACCGGGAGACGTGATCGCGCTCGCGGCCGGTGATGTCGTGCCGGCGGACTGCCGATTGCTGGACGCCTTCGGCCTGGAGGTCGACGAGGCGAGTCTGACGGGCGAATCCCAACTGGTCGCCAAGACTCCCGCGGCGACGCCGGCGCCCGCGGTAGCCGACCGGACCTCGATGCTCTACGCGGGTACGACGGTTGCTGCGGGCAACGGGGTGGCGGTGGTCGTGGCCACCGGTGTCCACACCGAGACCAGCCGCGCCGCCCGCCTCGACCTTGGCAAGGCGGCGCCGAGCGGAGTGGCGACACGGCTGGAGTCACTGGGCCGCGTCGTCGTCCCGGCATCCGTGGGCGCCGGCGCGGTGCTGCTGGCCGGGCAGCTGCTGAGCGGCCGGCCGTTCGGCCAGGCACTCAGTCAGTCCGTCGGCCTGTCGGTCGCCGCCGTACCAGAGGGTCTTCCCTTCGTCGCGACCGTCGCGGAACTCGCCGCTGCGCGTCGGCTGTCCACGCGTGGCGCATTGGTGCGCAATCCGTCGACCATCGAGGCCCTCGGCCGGGTGGACATGTTGTGCTTCGACAAGACAGGCACCCTCACCGAGGGCCGGATCGCCGTACGGCTGATCTCCGACGGTCTCACCGCGTGGCCGGTCGACAGCGGCATCGGCGCAGTTCACGACGTACTCGCGGCGGCCGTCCGCGCGGCGCCGAACCCTGCAGAGCATCTTCCGCACCCGACCGATCAGGCCGTCGTCAAGGGGGCCGCGGTCGCAGGGGTTGCCGACGCGGACGGTCTGGGCGGCTGGCACCGCGTGGACGAGATGCAGTTCGAGCCGGCCCGGGGATACCACGCGGTACTCGGCCGCACCGGGAACGGCGGGCAGGTGCTCAGCGTCAAGGGCGCTCCCGAGATCGTGCTCGAGCGGTGCACCGGCTGGCGTCACGACGGCGCCGTACGGCGTTTCTCCGCCGTACGCCGCCGGCGCGTGGACGCCGAGGTCGAGCGCCTCGCCCGATCGGGTTATCGAGTACTGGCAGTGGCCGAACGTGCGGCGTCGGATCGCTCCGACCTGGTCGAGGACCGGATCAACCGGCTCGAGTTCGTCGGCTTGCTGGCTCTGGCCGACCCGGTCCGTCCGACCGCCGCCGGCGCGGTGCTGCAGCTACGCCGCGCCGGAGTCGAGATCGTCATGATCACTGGAGACCACCCCAGTACGGCGGAGTCGATCGCGGCCGAGCTCGACATACTCAACGGACGGATCGTGGTGACAGGACCGGAACTGGACGAGCTCACCGACGACGAACTGGTCGCCAAGCTCGACGACATCGCGGTCTTCGCCCGGACTAGCCCCGTGCAGAAGGCCCGGATCGTGGCCGCATACCAGCGAGCCGGGCGCGTGGTCGCCGTGACCGGCGACGGAGCGAACGACGCGGCCGCAATCCGGCTCGCCGATGTCGGCGTGGCGCTCGGCAAGGGCGCCACCTCTGCCGCCCGGAACGCGGCCGGCCTGGTGGTCACCGACGACCGGATCGAAACCATCGCCGACGCGATCGTCGAGGGACGCGCGATGTGGGCCTCGGTCCGCGACGCCCTGGCAATCCTGCTGGGCGGAAACCTCGGGGAGATCGCGTACACGCTGGCCAGTGGGCTGACCGGCTCCGCGGGTCTCAACGCCCGGCAGCTCCTCCTGGTCAACCTCCTGACCGACATGCTGCCGGCAATGGCGGTCGCCCTCCGGCCGCCGCCCGGCATCACCGCCGACCAGCTGTTGGCCGAGGGGCCGGAAACCTCGCTCGGGTCGGCGTTGAACCACGACATCGTCGTGCGGGCCGCGACGACGGCGGCCGCCGCCTACACGGCTTGGCTGGCGGCGCGACTGACTGGCGGACGGCAGCGAGCCGCCACGACCGGGCTGGTCGCCCTCGTCGCCGCACAACTGATGCAGACGATGGTGGTCGGCAAACACAGCCCGCTGGTGCTCGGTGCCGGGGCCGTGTCGCTGGGAGCCCTCGGCTTCGTCGTTCAGACACCCGGGGTCAGCCAGTTCTTCGGATCGCGACCGCTCGGACCGGTCGGTTGGAGCATCGGCCTCGGATCGGCAGCGGCAGCCACCTTGGCTTCCGCGGTGGTGTCTCCCGTGTCGCGGGTCACCCGGACCGTCGCCTCGGATTAACGCTGTCGTCGCCCGCCGGTACCGCCCGGGCCGGACTGCGGACACCTTCGCCGCCGACGCTCCAAGAGCAGGCGGCACCGTTCCGGCCGCCGGAGATACCAGGAGGTTCCCGTGGCTGACTTTCTCGCTACCGTGCTGGCCAAGGCCGCAGTGATGCTGGTCGAAGCGCTCGTGATGCGCCTCGTCGAGGCATTCGCCACTCGCCGCTTCGCAACCGCCTGAGCTGCCGACTCACCAACGGTGACGGGCTGGACCGCACCTGCCGCCGTACAGACCGGACTGAGCAGGCTGCCGATCCGGCGGATGTCCGGGCAGTCGGATATATGGTCCGGACGACATGGTGCTGATGCCGGCGCGGTACGCCGATCTGCCAGTGCACAAGGAGGTGTCGGGACGAGCGGATCGGCAGCGAACACTGGTACGTCGGCAGGCAGATGGGCCCGCCGACGGGCTGGAAGTGAGGCGCACCTTCACAGGGTGATGACGACCTTGCCGCCGCGTGGCCCTGCGCGAGGAGGCGGATGGCATCGGGTGCCTCACTGAGCGGGTAGGTTCGGTCGAGGACCGCCGTGACCTTGCCCGCGTCGATGAGCCCTGCCTGTGAACCGATTGCCACCCTCGCCGCCGACGAGCACAAGCGTTCCCCTCGGGGGTGAGCGCGCGACGCAGCCGGGACAGGGGGCGCCGGCCGGCGGTGTCGATGATGAGGTCGTAGCCGCGGGCTTGGGCGGTGATGTCGTCGCGGGTGTAGTCGATCACGTCGTCGGCGCTGATCGCCTTCACCAGATCGGTCTTCGTCGTACTGCACACGCTGGTGACGTGCGCCTCGAACGCCTTGGCCATCTGCACGGCGAACGACCCGACGCCCCCGGCGGCGCCGATGACCATGACCTTCTGTCCGGCCTGCACCCGGCCCGCGCCGCGCAGCGCCTGCAGGGCGGTGCAGCCGGAGATCGGGACCGCGGCCGCCTGCTCGAAGGTGAGGTTCGCCGGCATCGGCGCCAGCCCGTCTACCCGGGCTGCGGCGTACTCGGCGAAGGAGCCGTCGCACACGCCGTACACCTCGTCACCCGGCCGGAACCGGGTCACGTTCCTGCCGACCGCTTCGATGCGTCCGGCGACATCCATGCCGCGGACCCGGATCCTAGGTCGGCGCAGTCCGAAGCCCATGACCCGGACGAGATACGGCAGACCCGTCATCAGGTGCCACACGCCGGGATCGAGGCCGGCCGCATGTACACGCACGAGGACGCCGTCGTCGCCGACGACTGGGGTGTCGATGTCCGCGAGCGACAGCACATCCGCATCGCCG
>DASXRB010000034.1:0-6303 GCA_036506875.1 Kribbellaceae bacterium
GGCGGCACCGGCGCCACGGTACGTGCGCCCGCCACTGCGCCGAACCTCGTCAGCCTGAACGGAACTCACACTGCCAGATCTTGACACCACGTGGTTCCAGATACAACCTTGGTCACTGAGCAGTTGACACCGAGCGGTTCCAGATACATCCCGGACGCGCCCCTCAGGAGGAACGCGGATGAGCCTTGACGGCAAAGTCGTACTGATCACCGGCGCGGCCCGCGGCATCGGCGCCGAGACCGCCCGTGCGCTGGCCCGGCGGAACGCCCGGCTCGTGCTGACCGACCTCGACGCCGCACCGCTCGCCGAGATCGCCGCCGAGCTCGGTGCGGACCGGGTGGTCAGTGCCGTGTGCGACGTCTGCGACCTGCCGTCGATGGAGGCGGCCGTCGCGGAAGGCGTGGAGCGGTTCGGCGGCATCGACCTGGTGCTCGCCAACGCCGGCATCGCGAGCTACGGCTCGGTCATGGCGATCGACCCCGCGACGTTCAAACGGGTGCTGGACATCAACGTGCTCGGCGTCTTCCACACCGTCCGGGCCGCGCTGCCGTCGGTGATCGAGCGCAAGGGCTACATTCTCGTCGTGTCCTCGCTGGCCGCGTTCGCGCCGGCGCCCGGGCTGGCGGCGTACAACGCCAGCAAGGCCGGCGCCGAGCACTTCGCGAACGCGCTGCGGCTGGAGGTCGCGCACCACGGCGTCGACGTCGGCAGCGCGCACATGTCCTGGATCGACACCGCGCTGGTGCGGGACGCGAAGAACGACCTGCCGTCGTTCCGCAAGATGCTGGACACGCTGCCCGGGCCGCTCGGCAGGACCACCTCGGTGGACGCCTGCGTGAGGGCGTTCGTGAGGGCTCTGGAGGGCCGCAAGCGGCGGGTGTACGTGCCCGGCTGGGTCGGGCCGGTCGGCTGGTTCAAGCCGCTGATCAGCTCCGCGCTCGGAGACCGCGAGACCCGCAAGCACGCGCCGGACCTGGTGCCGCAGATGGACGCCGAGGTCGCCGCGCTCGGCCGGTCCACCAGCGCCCGCAACGTCGCGCTCGACCACGTTGCCGTCGAGCCGGAGTGAGGCCGCCATGGACCACGTCGACGTCCTGATCGTGGGGGCCGGGCTGTCCGGCATCGGCGCCGCCTGCCACCTGACCACCGGCCGCCCCGGCACGTCGTACGCGATCCTGGAGGCGCGCGACGCGATCGGCGGCACCTGGGACCTGTTCCGCTACCCGGGCATCCGGTCGGACTCCGACATGTTCACCCTCGGCTACCGGTTCAAGCCGTGGACGAACCCGCAGGCGATCGCGGACGGTCCGGCGATCCTCGACTACGTCCGTGAGACCGCGCGCGAGTACGGCGTCGACGAGCACATCAGGTACGGCCACCGCGTGGTGCGGGCCGAGTGGTCCAGCGCCGACGCGCGCTGGACCGTCGAGGCCGAGTGTGCCGGTGAGCGGGTCACCCTCACCGCACGCTTCCTGTTCTGCTGCAGCGGCTACTACCGGTACGACGAGGGGTTCACGCCGCAGTTCGCCGGCATCGAGGACTACCGCGGCACCGTCGTGCACCCGCAGCACTGGCCCGAGGACCTGGACTACGCCGGCAAGCGCGTGGTGGTCATCGGCAGCGGGGCGACCGCGATGACGCTGGTCCCGGCGATGGCGGCGGACGCGGGACACGTGACGATGCTGCAGCGCTCGCCGACGTACGTGATCTCGCGGCCGGGGCGGGACGTGGTCGCGAACGCGCTGCGCCGGGTGCTGCCGGACAGGCTCGCCTACGGCCTGGCCCGGGCGAAGAACGTGCTGCTGCAGGTGGGCAACTACGAGTTCTGCCAGAAGTACCCGCAGGCGGCGCGTGCGGCGCTGCGGAAGGGCACGGTGCGGCGGCTGCCCGACGGCTACCCGGTCGACACGCACTTCAAGCCGCACTACGACCCGTGGGACCAGCGGCTGTGCCTGGTGCCGGACGGCGACCTGTTCAGGTGCCTCAGTGACGGCTCTGCGGAGATCGTGACCGACCGGATCGACACCTTCACCGAGGAGGGCATCCGGCTCGCGTCCGGCGCGGAGCTCGAGGCCGACGTCGTGATCACCGCCACCGGGCTCAACCTGGTCGCGCTCGGCGGGATGGAGCTCGTGGTGGACGGCGAGCGGGTCCCGGTGCCCGAGCGGATGATGTACAAGGCGATGATGCTCAGCGGGGTGCCGAACTTCGCGTTCGTGTTCGGCTACACGAACGCGTCGTGGACGCTGAAGGCCGACCTGGTCTGCGAGTACGTCTGCCGGTTCCTGCGGCACCTCGACGGGACCGGCCACGCGTACGGCGTGCCGCGGCGCGACCCGTCCGTGGCGGAGCGGCCGTTCACCGACTTCGCGGCGAACTACGTGCAGCGCGCTCTCGGCGACTTCCCGAAGCAGGGCGACCGGCACCCGTGGCGGCTGCGGATGAACTACCTGCGCGACGTGGTGACGCTGCGGCGCGGGCCGGTCGCCGACGAGGCGATGGTGTTCGACCCGCCGGTGCCGGCCCGCTACGCCGCCGGCTGCACCGCCCCGGACCTACGATCGGACGGTGCCTCCGTCTGACGAACGAACCGTGGTCGTCTGCGGCTCGGACCGTACGACGTTGCGCGTGGTCTCGCAGCTGATCGACTCCGGCGAGCGGGTGACCGCGATCGCGAGCCCGGACTCGCCGCACCTGGAGCGGATGAGTGAGCTCGGCGCGCGCCTGATCGCGGTCAGGGCGCTGACCGAGTCGGTGCTGCGGCGGGCCGGGGTCGACGGCGACGAGCGCAACCCGTCGACCGCCCGGGCACTCGTGCTGATCAACAACACCGACGTGCGCAACGTGCACGCGGCGCTGATCGCGCACGACCTGGACCAGCGGCTGAAGATCGTCGTACAGATGGTCAACCCCCGGCTCGGCCAGCAGCTGCGGTCGCTGCTCGGCGACTGCGTGGTGGTGTCCGGGCCGAACCTGGCCGGGCCGGCGTTCGTGGCCGAGGCGCTGGACGAGGACGAGCTGACCTGGGTGGAGATCGGCGGCCGGCGGGTGGTCGCCGGGCCCGCCGAGCGGATCACCGGGCAGCTGCTGGTGCTCGCCGACATGTCCTCGTCGGCCGCGCCGGAGCTGCTCCCGGACATCGACGGCCATGAGGCCGAGGACGTCGTCCTGGGCACCGGCCTGCGCCGGCCGCGGCGGCGCCGCCGCGACGTCCGGCGGGCCGGCTGGATGGTTGCCATGCGCAACGTCATCGACCGGCGGGTGCGGTTGATCGCGGCGATCATGGCGGCGCTGACGCTGGCGGGTACGGCGGTGATCCACTACTACGCGCGCGACGTCGGGTGGCTGCAGTCGTTCTACATGGCGCTCGGCACGGTGACCACGGCGGGGGTGGAGGACAACGTGTTCTCCGCGGCCCCGACCTGGGCGAAGGTCGGCGCGGTGATCGCGCAGATGGGCGGCATCGTGCTGGTCGCGCTGCTGACCGCCGTCATCGTCGACACACTGATCGGGGCCCGGCTGTCGCAGGTGCTCGGCGGAGTACGCGGCCGCCCCCGCAACCACGTCGTGGTCTCCGGGCTCGGCACCGTCGGCGCCCGGGTGCTCGAGCTGCTGGTGGACCGAGGCATCGCGGTCGTCGGCATCGACCAGAACGAGAACGCACCCGGCGTGCGGACCGCGCACCGGCTGCGAGTGCCGGTGATCATCGGCGACTCCAGCCACGTCGAGGTGCTCCGGTCGTCCGGGATCGAGCGCTGCCGCGCGATGCTGGCGATCACCGACGGCGACATCACCAACCTGGACACCGCGATGGTGGTGCGCGACCTGAATCCCGGCGCGCGGATCACGATGCGGATGTTCGACCACGACCTGGCCGACCGGGTGGAGCGCCGGCTCGGGCTCGGCAGCAGCAAGTCGGTCTCGATGCTGGTCGGCCCGGCGGTGGTCGCGGCGGTGACGAACCGGCGGCTGCAGACAACTGTGTCGGCCGGCCGCCGGGTGCTGCTGCTCACCGAGGTGACCGTGGAGCCGCACTCGCAGGCGGTCGACCGCCGGGTGGGCGAGCTGGCCGACTCCCGCGCGCTGCGGGTGCTGGCCTACCAGCCGCCGCGCCAGGCGTGGCGGTGGCCGGTGGACGAGCAGGAGAAGATCCGTGCCGGCGGCACGATCGCGGTGGCCGCGACCCGGGCGGGACTCGCACGGCTGCTGCTGGCGACCCGCACGCCGCGCTCGGATCCGCCGTCGGAGAGGATGTCTCCATGACTCAGTCGAACTTCTCGCGCCCGGGCGCGATCGATCTGTCGTCGCTGCGCTCGTCGGCTCCTGCCGCGCCGGCCGGCTCGGGTGAGTCCGGGGCGGGCCGCTCGTATGCTCTCGACGTCACCGAGGAGTCGTTCCAGTCCGGTGTCATCGAGCGCTCGCTGCAGGTGCCGGTGATCGTCGAGTTCTGGTCGCCGCGGTCGGCCGCGTCGGCACAGCTCGGCGAGGTGCTGACCGCGCTGTCGAGCGAGTACGACGGCAAGTTCCTGCTCGCCCGGGTCGACGTGGACACGAACGCGAACCTCGCCCAGGCGGTCGGCGTGCAGACCGTCCCGCTGGTGATCGCGGTGCTGCGCGGCCAGGTCGTGCCGCTGTTCCAGGGCGCGGTGAACGAGGCCCAGGCCCGGCAGTACGTCGACCAGCTGCTCACCGTCGCCGTCGCGAACGGCATCACGGGCCGGGCCGAGCCGGTCGGGCGCGCCACCCCGGCCGCGGACGCCGCCGAGGCCGAGGCTGTCGCGGACGCGAAGTACGCGGCTGCCGAGCAAGCACTGGCCGAAGGCGACCTGGACGGCGCGGTCGCGGCGTACGAGGCACTGCTGGCGCAGGACCCGAACGACGCCATCGCCAAGCAGGGCCTGGGCGGGGCGCAGCTGATGCGTCGCACCAGGGACCTGCCGGCCGATGTCCGCGAGCGCGCCGACGCCGCCCCGGGTGATGCCGGGCTGCAGACCCAGGCGGCGGACCTGGACGTGCTCAGCGGGCATGTCGACGAGGCCTTCGCGCGGCTGGTCCGGACCGTCCGGCAGACCGCGGGCGACGACCGCGACACCGCCCGCAAGCACCTGCTGGAGCTGTTCGAGGTCGTCGGCGCCGACGACCCGCGGGTGGCCAAGGCCCGTCAGCAGCTGATGGCGGCGCTCTTCTAGGTCCTAGGGCAGCCCTCTGGGGATGCTGAGCGCCGTGCCGCCGACCACGCCGGGGGGTTGCTGTGACTTGGGCGCGGGCGGCGCCTCGGCCTCATTGTGGTCGTCGGCGAACGCCTCGACCACGTGCCGCAGTGCCGAGGTCAGCTCGCCGGGGATCACCCAGAAGGTGTTGCCCGGGTTCTGCGCGAGCTGCGGCAGCATCTGCAGGTACTGGTAGGCGAGCAGCTTCGGGTCCGGGTCGTTGCGGTGCACCGCGCTGAACACGGTGTCGACGGCCTGCGCCTGACCCTCGGCGCGCAGGATCGCGGCCTGCCTGGCGCCCTCGGCGCTCAGAATGGCGCTCTGCTTGTCGCCCTCCGCGGTCAGGATCCGGGCCTGCTTGATGCCTTCGGCGGTGAGGATCGCGGCGCGCTTCTCCCGGTTGGCGCGCATCTGCTTCTCCATCGACTCCTTCACCGACGCCGGCGGGTCGATCGCCTTCAGCTCGACCCGGTTCACCCGGATGCCCCACTTGCCGGAGGCCTCGTCCAGCACCCCGCGCAGCTGCTGGTTCACGTGCTCGCGCGAGGTCAGCACCTTCTCCAGGTCCAGGCTGCCGATCACGTTGCGCAGGGTGGTGACGGTGAGCTGCTCGATCGCCTGGATGTAGCTGGCGACTTCGTACGTCGCGGCCCGCGCGTCGGTGACCTGGTAATAGATGACGGTGTCGATGTTCACCACGAGGTTGTCCTCGGTGATCACCGGCTGCGGCGGGAAGGAGACGACCTGCTCGCGCAGGTCGATCAGCGGCCGCAAGCGGTCCACGAACGGCATCACGAGCGCCAGGCCGGCGTCGAGCGTGCCGCGCAGCTGGTCGTTGACCGAGTCGCGCGACGTCAGCGTCTCCTCGAGCGTCAGGCCGCCGATCACGTTGCGGAGCGTGGTCACGGTCAGTAGGTCGATCGCGGAGACGAAATTCGCGATCTCGTAGGTCGCCGCGCGCGGGTCCGTGACCTGGAAATAGATGACGGTGTCGATGTTCACGACGAGGTTGTCCTCGGTGATCACGGGCTGCGGCGGGAAGGAGACGACCTGCTCGCGCAGATCGACCGTGTCCCGAATTCGGTCGACGAAC
>DASXRB010000035.1:0-1553 GCA_036506875.1 Kribbellaceae bacterium
GACAGGCAGGCCTTTCGTGGTCATCTCGGTGAGGTTGGCTCCCTTTCCGCCGAGCAGGTACTCCAACTCCTTGCTGCCTTCACTGAAGTCATAGACGTACTTCGGCACCGAACCTCTCGTCTGTGCGTGGTACAGCCAGGAGTGCCCGTGCTCGTCCCGCGGCGGCGGCGCGGCGTGCCGATCCTCCTGGCAGGCTGTCGGCCAGTGCCCGCCATGCCTGAGCGTCGTCGGCGCCCCACGGCGCGTCGACCCAGCGCCTGAGCATCGCCGAGTCACCGCTGCCCAGTACGGCGCCGCGCAGCTGCTGCTCGAGCAGCGCCCGGAACTCGGCGATCACCGGGGCATCGGACGACGGCAGCAGTGGACCGGCGTACGACGAGATCGCCGTACGCACCCGACCGGCCGCGAGCAGGTCGCGGAGATCGAAGAAGTCCGCCCGCATCGGCCGGCGTAGTCCGTACGGGCGAGAGCCGACGATGTCGGAGCCGAGCAATGCGCGCAGTCGGGACATCTCCACCCGCAGCCGGACCAGCGGGATGTCGTGCTCGGACAGCTCGACCGCAAGTCGTCCCCCGGACGCACCTTCGCCGGCCAGCGCCAAGGCGACCACGATCTCGCTGTGCTTGCGACTCAGGCTGTGGGTGGATCCGTCGATCTCGAGCACCGCACAGTCGCGGCCGAGCGCCGTGAGCCGCATCGGAGCCGGCCGGGACGGTGGCGACGGAGGCTTGTCGAAGCGCACCAGCCGGTGTCCGTCGGGTCCGATCCGTTCGACCGTCAGCAGACGACCGTCAGGGCGGATCAGCGGACCGGCCGGTGCCGTGGCAATCTCCGTCAGTCCGGTCAGATCGGCTCCGTTCGTGGTGTGCAGGATGCGGCCGCCGGCGGTGATCAGCGCCGCCGGCTCCCCAGGGCGCATGGTGTCGAGGTACGCACGGAGGGCGCGAGCGTCGCCCGCTGCCGCATGGCGGGCGAGCTCTCCCTCGGCGGCACGCGCGGTCGCCCGGACAAGTGCCAGGGATTGCGGGGACGCCACCAGATCGTTGCCTGTGACATCGATGACGCCGATCAGTCGCCCATCGGCATCGTGCACCGGTACGGCGCAACACGACCACGGCTGGACGACGGCGTTGTAGTGCTCGGTCGCATAGATCTGTACGGCGTCGTCCACCGCGAGCGCGGTGCCGGGTGCGTTGGTCCCGACTTCGGCCTCGCTCCAGACGGCACCCTCCACGAAGTGCATCCGTTCCGCCCGGGTCCGCGGCGCGCGATTGCCGTCGACCCACAGCAGGGTTCCGTCGGCGTCGGCGACAGCGAACAGGAAGTCCTCCTCACAGGCAGCGCCGCCGAGCAGATCGCGGAACAGCGGTAGCAAAATCGTCAGCGGGTGCTGGGCGCGGTGGGCATCGAATGCGTCACCCGCCCGGAGGGCGGGCAGCCTGCTGCTGTCCAGGCCCGCGCCGACGGCCGCGGAGCGCCTCCATGACGCGGCGACGACCGGCCGCACGATCGACGGTACCGAATGCGACGTCACGAACTGCTCGTGCGCGGCC
>DASXRB010000036.1:0-3168 GCA_036506875.1 Kribbellaceae bacterium
CACCACGACGGGTTCCTGCTCTTCCCGTCCCGCTACTCCGCCTTCGACGTGGCGTCCAGTTCCTGGCACGGGGGCGGCGGGGACGTGGTGCGCGAGTTCGCCAACTCGATGCATACGCACGGGATCAAGGTGGGCATCTACATCTCGCCGTCGGACCTGCACGAGGCGCAGCCCGGCGGCCGGTACGCCAACGGGAGCCCGGCGGTGGCCCGCACCATCCCCAGCAACCCGGCCGACGTCGTGGGCGGGCGGACGTTCCAGGTGAACGCGGACGACTACAACACCTACTTCATGAACAACCTCTACGAGCTGCTCACCCGCTACGGCACGGTGGACGAGGTCTGGTGGGACGGCGCCAACCCGACCGGGAAGGACAACCCGTACAACTACACGGACTGGATCCGCATCGTGCGGACGCTGCAACCGCAGGCGGTGATGTTCCAGGACATCGACAACCGCTGGGTGGGCAACGAGGACGGCGTCGGCCGGCAGAGCGAATGGTCGCCGATCCCGCTCCGCGGCGACGCGGCCACCGCGGGCGACCGGTTCCTGGAGCCGGAGGACGAGCGGGCGGCCGACATCGGCGGCGACGCCGTGCTGGCCCAGCGCGACGGCGACGGCACCAGCCGGTGGGACCTGCTGCGGTGGACCCCCGCCGAGTGCGACACATCGATCATGCCGGACGGCTGGTTCTACCCGTACTCCTCCATCAAGTCACCGGCGCAGCTCGAAGACACCTACTACACCTCGGTGGGGCGCAACTGCCAGCTGCTGCTGAACTTCGCGCCGGACCGCCGCGGCCGGTTCGACCAGCCGACGCTGGACGCGATGTCGACGTTCGGCCGGACGGTCGCCACCACGTTCGGCACCGACCACGCCCGGGGCACCGCGGCCGCCAATGACGCCGGCACCGGCAACACAGCGGGGCACGCGCCGGGCCTGGCCGTCGACGGCGACCTCGACACGTCCTGGCAGCCGTCCGCGACGACCGGTGCACTCGTGCTGGACCTCGGCAGCAACCGCACGTTCGACGTCATCGGCGTCCAGGAGGACCTGGCCGTCGGCATGCGCACGCGCGGCTTCGCGGTGGACCGGTGGACGGGCAGCGCGTGGAGCCAGATCGCCACGGACACCACGGTCGGGTACAAGAAGCTCGTCCGCCTGGACGGCGCGGTGACCACCAACCGGGTCCGGCTGCGCATCACCTCCGCCCGGTCGGCGCCGGCCATCGCGGCGTTCGGCCTGTTCCGGCGCGGCGGTCAGGGGCCGGGCGAGCGGACCGGTCCGATCCGGTCCGGCCTGCCGGGTAAGTGCCTCGACCTCAACGGCGGCAGCAACGCGGACGAGACCCGGGTCCAGATCTGGGACTGCAACGGAACCGCCGCGCAGACCTGGAGCGTCGCGGACGACGGGACCGTCCGCATCCACGGCAAGTGCCTGGACATCTACGGCGGCCGCGGCGACAACGGCGCCCCGACGCAGCTCTACACCTGCCACGGCGGCGGCAACCAGCAGTGGCGGGCCGGCCCGAACGAGTCGCTGGTCAACCCGCGGTCCGGCCGCTGCCTGGACGTCCCGGGCTTCAGCAGCAGCAACGGAACGCAAGCGGTGATCTGGGACTGCAACGGCGGCGCCAACCAGCACTGGACCCTGCCATGACGGGAGGACGGCTCATGCGATCACGGTCTCTGTCCCGGCGGACCCTGCTCCGCGGCTTCGCCCTGGCCGGGGCGGCCGCAGCCGGCGCGAGCGCCGTCGCCGTAGCCGGGGCGGGCGCGGCCGGCGCGAGCGCCATCGTCGGGCCGGTCACGGGCGCCGCGGCCGCGCGTTCCGGCCCGCCCGGCCCGCCGGATCCGGCGCTGGCGGACGAGGTACGCGCCGAGTTCCGCACCGCGTGGGACGCGTACCGGCGGCTCGCGTTCGGCCGTGACGAGCTGCGCCCGCTCAGCGGCACCGGCGCGGAGTTCTTCATCCCCGGCGCCCCGCTGGGCCTCACCATCATCGAGTCGCTCGGCACGCTGTACCTGATGGAGCTCGACGACGAGCTCGCCGCCGGGATCGACTGGATCACCGAGCACCTCAACCTCAACCGCAACGCCAGCATCCACGTCTTCGAGTCGATCATCAGGCTGGTCGGCGGGCTGTGCTCCGGGCACCACGCGACCGGCAACCCGGTGCTGCTGGCCAAGGCGCGCGAGCTGGCCGACCGGCTGCTGCCGGCCTTCGACTCGCCGACCGGGATCCCGTTCCGGTACGTCAACCTGCGCACCGGCGCGATCAGCGGCAGCCAGACGCCGCTGGCCGAGGTCGGCAGCAACATCACGGAGTTCGGGTACCTGTCGGCGCAGACCGGCGACCGGAAGTACTACGAGGCCTCGAAGCGGGCGCTGCGCGCGGTGTGGGACCGGCGGTCGAGCCTGAACCTCGTCGGCACCACCATCGACGCGCAGACCGGGGCGTGGACCGACGCCACCGCGCGGGTCGATCCGCCGGTCGACTCCTTCTTCGAGGACCTGCACGGCGCCTTCGACATGTTCGGCGACGCCGAGGTGTTCGGCTGGTACCGCACGCTCACCGACGCGGTCCTGCAACGCCTCGCGGACACGGTGGACGGCCGCCTGTGGTTCCGCCAGGTCGACATGTTCTCCGGCGCGACCCGGGGGCGCACCCAGTCCGAGCTGACCGCGTTCTACGCGGGGCTGCTCGCCCAGGGCGGCAATCCCGCCGAGGGCGAGCGGTACCACACCTCGTGGGCCGCCGTGCTCGACCGGTACCGCCTGCCGCCCGAGGCGATCGACTACCCGACGCTGGGCGCGCTCAGCAACGAGTACCAGCTGCGGCCCGAGTACGTCGACTCCGCGCTGTTCCTCTGGCTCGCCACCGGCAGGGAGGTCTACCGCGACCGGGCTCGGGTGCTGTGGAACCGGCAGAAGGCGCACTGCAAGGTGGCCAACGGCTACGCGATCGTCACCGACATGACCACCACGCCGACCACCAAGGGCGACCTCACGCCCGGCTACTGGTTCGCCGAGAACATGAAGTACTACTACCTGCTGTGGTCCGGCGCGCGGCGCTTCGACTACGGCAACAACTACCTGACCACGGAGGGGAACGTCCTCCGTGGACTCGTCCGCACCGGTCCTCCGACGGGCGCCGTCCGGGTGGTGA
>DASXRB010000037.1:0-1994 GCA_036506875.1 Kribbellaceae bacterium
TCAGCGAACACCTCTCGAGTGGCTGTCGCACCCGAGGTTCGAGGTGATCCCGTTCGCCGACACGGCGGAGCGGGTGCGCGACGCCGTCCCGACCGAGGTCACGGTGACGGTGACGGCGTCGCCGACGAAGGGGATCGAGGCCACCCTCGACCTGAGCCTCAGGCTGGCCGCGGAGGGGTACCCGGTGGTTCCGCACCTGTCCGCCCGGCTCGTGCACGACACCGCGCACCTGAAGGACATCCTGTCGAGGCTGCACGGCGCCGGGGTGCGTGAGGTATTCGTCGTCGCCGGCGACGTCCAGCGGCCGGCGGGCGAGTTCGCGGGCGCGCTGCCGCTGCTGGAGGCCATGGCCGAACTCGGGCCCGAGCTGGAGCCCGGGTTGGAGCGGATCGGGATCGCCGGCTATCCAGAGAGCCACCCGTTCATCGAGGACGACATCACCATCCAGTCCATGTGGGACAAGCGCCGATACGCCAGCTACATCGTCAGCCAGGTCTGCTTCGACCCGAAGACGCTCGGCGGGTGGGTGCGGCGGGTCCGGCGACGCGGCGTCCAGCTTCCGATCTACGTCGGAATGCCTGCCCCGATCGACCGGCTCAAGCTCATGCGGATCTCGGCGAAGATCGGCATCGGAGAGTCAGCCCGCTTCCTGCGGGGACACCGCAACTGGCTGTGGCGGCTGATGCTGCCCGGCGGATACTCACCTGACCGCTTCCTGGCCGGGCTGCTGCCGTTCGCGTCGGAGCCCGACAGCGGCCTCGCCGGCCTGCACGTCTACACCTTCAACGAGCTCGAGCAGGCCGAGCGGTGGCGGGCGGACACCATCGTCCGGCTGCGCGGCGCGACCTGACCGAGGACCGAAACCCAGGAATCGAGGGCACCGCGATGACGCTTCCCGCCGACCTCGACATCTCGCGCGGCGTCGCGCTTCGTCCGGTCCCGGACGTCGCGGCGGACATGGGCATCGGACCCCGCCTGCTGGAGCCGTACGGCCCGGCGGTCGCGAAGATCCGCCTGGAGGCGATCGACGAGCTCGCCGGGCGACCGAAGGCGAAGTACGTCGTGGTCTCGGCGGTCACGCCGACCCCGCTGGGCGAGGGCAAGACGACGACGACCGTCGGGCTCGGACAGGCGCTGCAGCGCATCGGAAAGCGGGCGGTGGTGGCGATCCGGCAGCCGTCGATGGGCCCGACGTTTGGCATCAAGGGCGGCGCCGCCGGCGGCGGCTACAGCCAGGTGGTGCCGATGGAGATACTCAACCTGCACCTGACCGGCGACATGCACGCGGTGACGGCCGCGCACAACATGCTCGCCTCGATCATCGACAACCACGTGCACCACAACGACGACTTCTTCAACGTCGACCGGCACACCGTCACGTGGCGGCGGGTGCTGGACATCTCCGACCGGGTGCTGCGCAACATCGTCGTCGGCATGGGCCAGCGCCAGGACGGCGTCATCCGGCAGACCGGGTTCGACATCACCGCCGCCTCGGAGCTGATGGCGATCCTCGCGCTGTCGACATCGCTGCAGGACATGCGGCGGCGGCTCGGACGCGTCGTCATCGGCAACACCGTCGACGGGAAACCGATTACCGCCGAGGAGCTGAAGGCGGCCGGCGCGATGGCCGTCATCATGCGGGAGGCCATCAAACCGAACCTGATGCAGACCGTCGAAGGGTCGCCGGTGCTGGTGCACACCGGGCCATTCGGCAACATCGCACACGGCAACTCCTCGATCATCGCGGACTACATCGGAATCCATGGCGGGGACTTCCTCGTCACCGAGTCCGGGTTCGGCGCCGACATGGGTGCGGAGCGGTTCTTCAACATCAAGTGCCGCTACTCCGGTCTCGTGCCCGACGCCGCAGTAGTGGTCTGCACGGTCCGCGCGCTCAAGGCCCACTCCGGCCGATACGACATCCGCGCCGGCCGGCCGCTGCCCGACGCGATGCTGGCCGAGAACCCTGACGACGTGCTCGCCGGCGCGGCAAA
>DASXRB010000038.1:0-2080 GCA_036506875.1 Kribbellaceae bacterium
GGTTCCCAGCCAACTCCCAGGTCGCTCGCACTGTCGTTCCAGGGCGGGTCTCCAGCATCGATGGCATGGAGACCTTGACCTCACCCAGCCTCGCGGATCCGGTACGACGTCCGCAGGACACCAGGGTTCAGATCGTCGTACCGGTGCGGAACGAGGAACGTGACCTAGGGCCCGGTGTGCGGCGGTTACGCCGGTTCCTGGACACCTCGTTCCCGTTCGAGACCGAGGTGTGCGTCGCGGACAACGGCAGCACGGACGGGACGTACGAGCTGGCCCTCGCGCTGGCGGCCGAGCTGCGCGGCGTGTCCGTCGTACGGCTGGCCGAGCCGGGCCGCGGCCGGGCGCTGAAGGCGGTCTGGTCGGCGGGCTCCGCCGACGTGCTGGTCTACATGGACGTCGACCTGTCGACCGGGCTGAACGCGCTGCTGCCGCTGGTGGCGCCGCTGGTCGCCGGGCACAGCGACATCGCGATCGGCACCCGGCTGACCCGGACCTCCCGGGTGGTGCGCGGGCCGCGGCGCGAGGTCGTGTCGCGCGGGTACAACCTGCTGCTGCACGCGGTGCTCGGGACGCGGTTCTCCGACGCGCAGTGCGGGTTCAAGGCGATCCGCGCCGACGTGGCCGCCCAGCTGCTGCCGCTGGTACAGGACACGTCCTGGTTCTTCGACACCGAGCTGCTGGTGCTGGCCGAGCGGGCCGGGCTGCGGATCCACGAGGTGCCGGTCGACTGGGTGGACGACCCGGACTCGCGGGTCGCGATCGTGCGCACGGCGCTGGACGACCTGCGCGGGGTGGCCAGGGTCGGCACGGACCTGGCGCGCGGGCGGATCCCGCTGACGTCGGTGGGGGCCGCGCTGGCCCGGCCGCCGCTGCCGGAGCGCCAGGTCGGCCTGGCCGAGCGGGCGCTGCGGTTCGCGGTCGTCGGTGTCCTGTCGACCGTCGCGTTCGCGGTGCTGTACCTGCTGCTGCGCCAGGTGATGCCGGCGCAGGCCGCGAACCTGCTGGCGCTGGTGAGCACCGCGATCGGCAACACCGCGATGAACCGGCGGTTCACCTACGGCCTGCGTGGCCGTGACCGGCTCGGCCGGCACCAGCTGCGCGGCCTGGCCTCGTTCTTCGTCGGCTGGAGCCTGACGGCGTCCTCGCTGTGGCTGCTGCACGCGGTCGTCGCGGCGCCCGGGCGCGGGGTCGAGATCACCGTGCTGACGCTGGCCAACCTGGTCGCGACCCTGGTCCGGTTCAGCCTGTTCCAGACCTGGGTCTTCACCGAGCCGCCACCCGCCGCCGCTCCGGTCGCCGGTGCCGCTCCCGCCGCGGTGGGCACCGCGGTCGCCGCGACGGGAGGTGCGCGATGAGCACGGTGACCGGGGAGGGTACGACGGTTCCGCGCACGGTCGACGCGGGTCAGCCGTCGCACGGTGCACCGGTGGGCCGGGCCTCCCGTCGTACCGCCGGAGTCCCGGCGGGAGCCGCCGCGCGGCTGGTCGCGCGGGCGCGGACGGTGCCGGCCGGGCTGGCGGTGCTGCTGGTCGGAACCGCGATCGCCTATCTGGTGGGGTTGTCGCGCAACGGCTACGCGAACGAGTACTACTCGGCCGCGGTGCAGGCCGGGTCGGTCAGCTGGAAGGCGTGGTTCTTCGGGGCGCTGGACGCGTCCAGCTACATCACGGTGGACAAGACGCCGGCCTCGCTGTGGGTGATGGGGCTGTCCGGCCGGATCTTCGGGTTCAGCAGCTGGAGCATGCTGGTGCCCGAGGCGCTGATGGGGGTCGCGACGGTCGGCCTCGTCTACGCGTGCGTGCGGCGGTGGTTCTCGCCGGCGGCCGGGCTGGTCGCGGGGGCCGTGATGGCGCTGACGCCGGTGGCGGTGCTGATGTTCCGGTTCAACAACCCGGACGCGCTGCTGGTGCTGCTGCTGACCGCGTCGGCGTGGGCGGTGACCCGGGCGATCGACTCGGTACGACGACCCGGATGGTGGATGGCGCTGGCCGGCATGCTCGTCGGACTCGGGTTCCTGACGAAGATGCTGCAGGCGTTCCTGGTGCTGCCCGCGCTCGGGCTGGCGTACCTGATCGCGGGA
>DASXRB010000039.1:0-3241 GCA_036506875.1 Kribbellaceae bacterium
CCGTCGTCCGCTCGTCCGACGGTGACGGCCCGAACCGCTGGACCATGCACCTGATCGACCTCGCGTCGGGCTCGGACCGCACCGTCGCGGTCTTCGATTTCTCGAGCGGGTTCGACGCGACGATGGCCTGGTCCCCCGACAGCCGGTGGCTGTTCACCGTCTCGGACGGGCGGCTCGTGGCGGTCGACGCGCGCACGCGACAGGTCCGGAGCCTCGAAGGGGTCCTGGTCCCGCCGGTCGAGCAGCTGGCCGTGCGAACGACCGGGCGGTGACCGCGGTCAGATCCTGGGCGGGCGGATGTTCTTCGGGACGTCGCGGCCGGCGGCCTCGTCGATCAGCCAGAGGGTGCGGCTGCGGCCTTTCGGGCCCGCGGCCGGGATCTGCATCTCGCCGGCGCCGGAGAGTGCGAGCCGGACCGCGGAGGCCTTGTCCTCGCCGGAGACCACGAACCACACCTCGGCCGTCCTCGACAGCACCGGCATCGTCATGGTGATCCGGGTCGGCGGCGGCTTCGGGGCGCCGTGCACCGCGACCACGGTGCGGTCGCGCTCGTACAGCGCCGGCTGCTCGGGGAACAGCGACGCGACATGACCGTCCGGGCCGACCCCCAGCATCACCAGGTCGAACACCGGCACCGGGAGCCGGTCGCCGGGCGGTGCCGCGGCCGCCAGCTCGGCGGCGTAGTCGACCGCCGCCCGCTCCGGACCCTGACCTTTGTCGGCCGGCATCGCGCGCACTCGCGCCGGGTCCAGTCCGACCGCGGACAGCAGCGCCTCGCGCGCCTGGGTCTCGTTGCGCTCGGGGTGCCCGGAGGGCAGGAACCGCTCGTCGCTCCACCACAGGTCGACCCGGGACCAGTCCACCGCGCTGCGGGCCGGCGACTCCGCGATCGTCCGGTAGACCGCAGCCGCCACCCGGCCGCCGGTCAGCGCCACCGACGCGACCCGGCCGCTGCTCTGGGCATCGACCAGCCGGGTCACCAGCCGCGCCGCGACCGCGTGCGTGAGTGCCTCGACGTCGCGGTGCAGCAGCAGCGACGGCGCCGTCATCCCTTCGCCTTCCGCGTCCCGGCCTTGGCCGCCGCGCGCGAGCCGGTCTTCGCGACGGATTTCGTGGTACGACGGGACGCCGGCTGCGTACCCGCCGCGGCGGACTGCTTCCTGGCCGGCGCCGCCTGCTTCTTCGCCGCGGCCGGCCGCTTCTTCGCGCCGGTCGCGGTCTTCCCGGCCGGCTGGTGCTGGCGCTCGACGAGGCAGCGCAGGGTCTCGGCGTACACGTCGTCCGGGTCGAGGCGGCGCAGCTCCTCGCTGAGCAGCTCGGCCGGGTCGCGGCGCTGCAGCGCGACCGGGCGGTCGGGCTGGCCCGGGATCGAGAACGTGGCGACCTTGCCGTCGGTCCGGGTGAGCGCGATCTCGCCGTCGTCCGTGAACAGCCGGACGGCGGTGATGCCGGGGCCGCGCGACGTCTTCAGCTCGACCGGCACGCGGAGCCGGTCCTGCAGCCAGGCGGCGAGCAGGTCGGCGCTGGTGTTGCCGCGCGCCGAGGCGACCGACGCGGCGCTGACCGTGGCCGGGAACTGGTCCAGCGCGGCGGCCAGCAGCGCCCGCCACGGCGTCAGCCGGGTCCACGCGAAGTCGGTGTCACCGGGCGCGTAGCCCTCGGCGCGGCTGTCGAAGTCGATCGTCGACCGCCGGGTCGCGGCGGCGTCGGTGACCCGGCGCCGGCCGAGCACGCCGAGCGGGTCCTCGGCCGGGATCTTCGGCCCGCCGACCGGCCACCACACGACGACGGGGGAGTCCGGCAGCAGCAGCGGCGTCACCACCGACGCGGCGTGCTGCGCGAGCTCGCCGTGCAGCCGCAGCAGCACCGCCTCACCCGGTACGCCTTCGCCGACCCGGACCTCGGCGTCCAGCGAGCCCTTGCCGCGGCCGGGCCGCGGGATCACCACCAGCGCCCGCGACGGGTGCTCGCGGCCGGCGGTGCTCACGGCCTTCAGCGCGTCGGCGTGCGTGGTCTCGTCGGCGACGACCACGATCGTGCCGACCATGCCCATCGCGGGACTGCCGGCGTTGCGGCGGGCCTTGACCAGCGCCGCGGCGATCTCGCTAGACGTCGTACCGGACAGCTCGATGATCACGGTCGTCTCCAGGTGCGGCCGTCGCGGGCCAGCATCTCGTGCGCGGAATCTGGCCCCCACGAGCCCGACGCGTACTGGTCGGGCTTGCCCTTCGAGGCCCAGTAGTCGATCACCGGGTCGAGGATCTTCCAGCCCAGCTCCACCTCGGTGTGCTGAGGGAACAACGGCGGGTCGCCGAGCAGCACGTCCAGGATCAGCCGCTCGTACGCCTCCGGCGAGGACTCGGTGAACGAGCCGCCGTACGCGAAGTCCATGTTCACGTCGCGGATCTCCATCGCGGTGCCCGGCACCTTGGCGCCGAACCGCATCGTGATGCCCTCGTCGGGCTGGATCCGCATCACCAGGGCGTTCTGGCCGAGCTCCTCGGTGTCGGTCTTGGTGAACGGCAGGTGCGGCGCCCGCTTGAACATCACCGCCACCTCGGTCACCCGCCGGCCCAGCCGCTTCCCGGTCCGCAGGTAGAACGGCACCCCGGCCCAGCGGCGGGTGTCGACGTCGAGCCGGAGCGCGGCGAAGGTCTCGGTGGTGGACCCCTTCGGAATGCCCTCCTCCTCCAGGTAGCCGTTGACCTTGACGCCACCGGCCCAGCCGCCGGCGTACTGGCCGCGGGCGGTGTGCAGGTCGAGCCGGTCAGGCAGCACGACCGCGTTCAGGATCTTCTTCTTCTCCTGCCGCAGCGACCACGCGTCGAAGCTCACCGGCTCCTCCATCGCGATCAGCGCGAGCAGCTGCAGGAGGTGGTTCTGGATCACGTCACGGGCCGCGCCGATGCCGTCGTAGTACCCGGCCCGGCCGCCGATGCCGATGTCCTCGGCCATCGTGATCTGCACGTGGTCGACGTAGTTGTTGTTCCAGACCGGCTCGAACATGGCGTTGGCGAACCGCAGCGCCAGCATGTTCTGCACGGTCTCCTTGCCGAGGTAGTGGTCGATCCGGAACACCGCCTCCGGCGGGAACACCTCCTCGACCACCCGGTTCAGCTCCCGGGCGCTGGCCAGGTCGTGCCCGAACGGCTTCTCCACCACGACCCGGCGCCAGGTCCCGGGGATCTCGTCGGCCAGCCCGTGCTCGGCCAGCTGCTGCACGACCTGCGGGAACAGCCCC
>DASXRB010000040.1:0-1647 GCA_036506875.1 Kribbellaceae bacterium
CTCGCCAAGCAGACCTATGCATGGGGGACGAGATGAGCCACGACCTGTCCGGAGCGGCCCGGGACCACCTCTGGATGCACTTCACCCGGCTCTCGGCGTACACCGGCGACGGCGCGCCCGAGGTGCCGGTCATCGTCCGCGGCTCCGGCCCGTACGTCTGGGATCAGCACGGCAAACGCTACCTGGACGGACTCTCCGGCCTGTTCGTCGTGCGAGCCGGGCACGGCCGCAGCGAGCTGGCCGACGCGGCCGCGAAGCAGGCCGCGGAGCTGGCGTACTTCCCGCTCTGGTCCTACGCGCACCCGGCCGCGATCGAGCTCGGTGAGCGGCTGTCCGGCCTCACCCCCGGCGACCTGAACCGGGTGTTCTTCACGACCGGTGGCTCGGAGGCGGTGGAGAGCGCGTGGAAGCTGGCGCGCAGCTACTTCAAGCTGGTCGGCAAGCCCATGAAGACCAAGGCGATCTCCCGCGCGGTGGCCTATCACGGTACGACCATGGGCGCCCTGTCGCTGACCGGCCTACCGCTGATCAAGCAGGAGTTCGAGCCGCTGGTGCCGGGCGCGTTCCGGGTGCCGCACACCAACTACTACCGCCGTCCGGACGAGTCCATGACGCAAGAGCAGTTCGGCGTGTGGGCCGCGGACCGGATCGCCGAGGCCATCGAGTTCGAGGGCCCGGACACGATGGCCTGCGTGTACCTGGAGCCGGTGCAGAACGCCGGCGGCTGCTTTCCCGCCGCCGCCCGGGTACTTCCAGCGGGTACGCGAGATCTGCGACGCCTACGACGTACTGCTCGTGTCCGACGAGGTGATCTGCGCGTTCGGCCGGCTCGGCGAGTATTTCGGCTCGAACCGGTACGGCTACACGCCGGACATCATCACCTGCGCCAAGGGCCTGACCTCCGGCTACATGCCGCTCGGCGCGATGCTCGCGTCGGAGCGGCTGGTCGCGCCGTTCCTGACCGGCGCGAGCTCGTTCGCGCACGGCGTCACGTTCGGCGGCCACCCGGTCGCGGCGGCGGTGGCGCTGGCCAATCTCGACATCTTCGAGCGTGAGGATCTCAACGGCCACGTCCGCGCCAACACGGACCTGTTCCGGTCGTACCTCGAGCGGCTGACCGACCTGCCGATCGTCGGCGACGTCCGCGGCGACGGCTACTTCTTCGGCATCGAACTGGTCAAGGACAAGGCCACCAAAGAGACCTTCGACGACGACGAGTCCGATCGCCTGCTGCGCGGCTTCCTTTCCGGGGCGCTCTTCGACGCGGGCCTGTACTGCCGCGCCGACGACCGCGGCGACCCGGTAGTCCAGCTCGCTCCCCCGCTGATCTGCCAGGAGGAACACTTCGCCGAGATCGAGCAGATCCTGCGATCGGTGCTGAGCGAGGCGTGGACGCGGATCTGAGCCCGTCGTTCTGGCTGGCCGCGCTGGGGCCGATGCCGCGGCCGCGACCCGCATTGCCGGGGGACGCGCGCGTCGACGTCGCGATCGTGGGTGGCGTATACGCCGGCCTGTGGACCGCGTACTACCTCGCGCGGGCGGATCCGGGGCTGCGGATCGCGGTGCTGGAGGCGTCGTACTGCGGCTTCGGGGCGTCGGGGCGCAACGGCGGCTGGTGCTCCGGGCTGTTCCCGGTGCCGGTCGCGG
>DASXRB010000041.1:0-3776 GCA_036506875.1 Kribbellaceae bacterium
GGCCGCCGATGAACACCAGCGCACCGGCGATCGGAGCACCCGTGTCCTTGTCGGTGACCCTGCCGCTGAGCGTCGTACCGGCGCCCGTCGGCGGGACGTGGAAGTCCTCGGCGGGGTAGGCGTCGCCACCGTCGATGGCGCCGGCGTACCAGCCCATACCGCGCTTGGCGAAGACCTTCCACAGCTCGGCGGTGTCCACGCCGCTGTAGGCGACCCGGTCGGCCAGCAGGATCGCGTTGCGCATGTCCAGCATGGTCGGGTCGGCAGCCGACAGCTCCATGGCGCGGGTGACCAGCGTCAGCGCCTTGTTGTGGCCGTACTTCTCGCGGATGTCCCACAGCGTCTGGGCCCACACCTCACCGGAGGCGTGCACCTCCGGTGCGCCGCCGATGGTCGGGAAGTCGCCGTAGGTGTAACCGCCGTTCGGGCAGTTGGCGGAGATCTTGCCGACCTTGCAGTCCATCGCCTCGGAGCGGAACAGGCTCTTGCCGGCCGCGAGGTACCGGCCCTCGATCAGCTCGCCGGTCGTGGCCGTGTTCTTCTCCAGGCCCTTGGTGACCAGGTAGTCGTAGGCGTAGAAGTCGCTCCACGCCTCGCCCATCGAGCCGGCCTGGATGCTGTTCAGCGTCGAGTTGCCGCTGGCGTCGACCACGAGGCGGTTCGACAGACCGTGGGTGTACTCGTGGTACAGCACGCTGGCGTCGTTCGCCGAGCTGCCCGCGATGAACGGGTCGTCGGCAGCGCCCGGCTGGTGGAACAGGTACATCTGCATCGTCGGCGACTGGCCGTCCGGCGGGGTGTTCATGTTCGCGTTGTCGATGTGGTCCGCGTCCGGCAGACCGCCCGCGACACCCGCGCCGTCCAGCGCGTTCAGCCGCACCGGGTCGTTGCCGGCGGCATCGAAGCTGCCGGCGGCCTTGGTGAACCCGATCGGCCACTTGGCCAGGTAGTCGTGGAAGTTGTTCGCCAGGTAGAACGCGTTCGTGACGTCCTGGGCCAGGTTGGTGCGCCAGGAGTTCGGCTTGGCCGGATTCCAGGTGCAGATGTACGCCGCCGAGCAGCCGGCGACGGACTTGAACGGGACCAGCTTGTACTGCGCGCCGGTCGCGGTGCCGGGGACCTTGACGCCCTCGCCCTTGTTCGGGACGTTGTCGTCGTTGATGTCGGCCCAGGCCACGACGCTGGTGCCGTCGAGGCGGGTGGCGCCCTTCGGCAGCCAGCCCTTGGTGAAGAAGTTGACCACGTGCTGGGTGCCGCCGCGCGGGGCCCCGGGGTAGTTCTCCTGGACCAGCGCGTCGCCGTTGGCGTCGTTCTCCAGCGGGCGGCGGTACAGGGTGTGGCCGGAGGTGGCGTCGACGATGTGGGCGTACGCCTCGCCACCCTTCAGCTGCGTGTACGTCGACCAGCCGGGAACGAGCTTGCCGCCGCTGTAGAACCAGACCGGCTTGGCGTAGTCGCCGTTCGCCCAGCGCTTGCCGTGGGCAACGGACTTCGAGCTGACGCCGGCGGCCTGGCCCTCGACATCCTTCGCGGCCGCGCCGCGGGCCTGGTCGGCGGTGAGCTCCCGGTCGCCGTCGGCGTTCGCTGCCAGCTTCGTCAGACCCGGGACCGGGGAGCCGAGCACCGCGACCAGGTAGCCGGTCTTGGTGACGTGGCCGATCAGGCCGTTGCCGAACAGCGGCCGGCCGTTGACCCACTGCTCCCAGGACAGGTGGTGCACGCCGATCACGTCGACGTAGTCGCGGCGCAGCCGCAGCGTCTGCAGGTCCGCCTCGGACAGGTGGAAGATCTCCGGGTGCGCGCGGATGTAGTCGAACACGATCCGCGCCGGCGCCTTGCTGCTCGGGCCGGTCAGGTAGCCGTCGAGCTTCGCGACCTGCTCCGGGGTGCCGGTGTTCGGGTCGATCGACACGACACCTTGGCGGCCGAGCGAGTCGCGGTACTTGTCAGCGGTGGCGCTCTCCTTGGCCATCGTCTGCGCGGCCCGCGCGTAGGTGGCGCGGGTGCTCGACGAGCGGGCGTCGTAGAAGCCCTTCTTCTCCTTGACTTTCTCCGCCTGGGCGGAACCCGCGCCTGGCGGCGCGGTCTGGGCGGCGTTCGCGCCCGACGTGAATGCACCTGACGTCGCGGTCAGTGCCAGCACCGTGGTGGCCGACACCGCCGTGAGCGCCAGGAGCCCACGCCTTTTGGTGGGGGTGATCACAGCTTGCTCCGATGGGTTGTGCGGGCCGTCCTCCGCGGCCGCGTCGGAAGACCCTAAGCCGCGCCCGGGTTCGCCACGCTGCCCGCAAACCAACTGCTTCCCTGATCGCAAAGCAACCGCAACGCAACATAGGGATAACCCGCACCCCATGGGCGCGCCACCCCGGCCGGCGGCCCGACCCGCCTCGTTGCGGAACGTGTAACTCGGGATGACCCAGCGTGTAGCTTAGCATATTTTACTACAACATCTTGACATCGATGTAGGCCGGCGAGACTCTCCTGTGAGCGCTCACACTCGCGGGGCTGGCGGAAGCAGGAGGTCGGAGATGGTCGATCGCGGAGTCCGCGCCCGGGAACGGTGGCGTCGGTGTCTCGGCATGCTGAGGTTCGTCATCGCGGGGACGCTGGTCCTGGCGGGGTTGTCGGCGGTCCCGTCGGCGGCGGCCGCGGTGACGGTGGACACGAGCACGTGGTACGTGCTGGTCAACCAGTACAGCGGCAAGGCCCTGGACGTGGCCACCAGAGGCACCGCCGCCGATCCCGACGAGAAGGTCACCTCCACCGCCGACGGCGCGCAAGCCACGCAGTACACCCGTGACGGCACGGCGTCGCAGCAGTGGAAGTTCGTCGACGCCGGCAATGGCTACTACCGGCTCGGCAACCGGTACAGCGGCAAGGTTCTCGACGTCCCGGCATTCTCCACAGCCGACGGGACCGTTCTGGACCAGTGGAGCGACAGCAACGACACGAATGAGCAGTTCACCGTTCAGCCGTCGGCCGGCGGGTCGGTCCGGCTGACCAACCGCAACAGCGGCAAGGCCGTGTCCGGCAAGACGCCCGCGACCGCTGACGGCACCCAGGTCGTGCAGTCGACCGACACCGACGCCGTGCAGCAGCGGTGGGTGCTGGTTCCCGCGAACCTCGTGGACACCGGCATCTGGTACGAGCTGGTCAACGTCAACAGCGGCAAGGCTCTGTCCGTGCTGCCCGACTCCACCCCGGACGACGGTATCGACCAGGACAGGCTCGACGGCGCGAAGATCATCCAGTCCACCGGCGAGCAGCGGCTGACCCAGCAATGGCAGCTCGTCGGCACGGGCGACGGCTACTACCGGCTGCTCAACAAGAAGAGCGACAAAGCCCTCGACGTACCCGCGTTCTCCACCGCGGACGGGACCGTTCTCGACCAGTGGAGTGACGGCAACGGCACCAACCAGCAGTTCGAGCTCAGGATTTCGGCCGACGGCGCCTTCCGGCTGCTCAGCCGCAACAGCGGCAAGGCCGTCTCCGTCAAGTCATCGTCGACCTCCGATGGTGCTGACGTCGTACAGTCGACCGACGCCGACGGCGCCGGCCAGCAGTGGCGGCTGGTCCCCGCCAAGGCCAGCACGTCGTACGTGCTGGTCAACCAGAACAGCGGCAAGGCCCTGGAGATCTACAACGCGGCGACCACCGACGGCGCGAAGGCCGCGCAGTGGAGCCGCAACGACGGTGCCTGGCAGCGGTGGCAGTTCGTCGACGCCGGCAACGGCTACTACAAACTGTCGAACAAGAACAGCGGCAAGGTCCTCGAC
>DASXRB010000042.1:0-6881 GCA_036506875.1 Kribbellaceae bacterium
GCCGTCAAGACCGAATTCGACAGTCCGGTCAGCCTCCGAACCGTCCAAATCGTCTGTCAAGAGCGTCACAACTTGCTTCGCCATACCGCCATCACTCCCAGATCACATACCGACTCGCCACGCTAACCATAGCGGTCTATCAAAACGCGCCGACATCGACCCAGAAATCGCGCTCGCGTTCTTCTCATAGGCCTCGAAGCCGCCACCGTCGCGGCGTCATCCACGCGGGTGATAATGGCGCGGAAGGACCCACCAGCTGCCTGACCCGGCCGGTCCGCCACCTCCCCGGCGGCGCCGCGCACAGTCGGCGCGCAGATACGACGGCTCCGGGCAACGGCTCCGCTCATCGGCATCTACCCGGCTACGGCACCCTCGCCCGGCGCGAGCGCGTGTACCTCCAAGCGATCGACCCCGAGGACGACGGCGTCGAGTACCTCCTCGAGAACGGTCCGGGCGGCAAGCGCCTCCGGCAGCGAGCAGCTACCCGAAGGCACCGCGTTCAATACGGAGGACCGGGCCCTCAACCCGCCTTCGACCTACGCGATCCTCGGTATGTCGTCGTGAAGATCAGTCGCGCCGCCTTTCCTGGGGGCATGGTTCGGGCACGAGCCGACTCCACGGGCGAACCGAACCTCCGAAAACTTCCACAGCACCACGTTCGGCCCGACGAGACCGCCAGGGTGGCGGCTCGCGCGATCAGTGTCCCGCACCTTGAAGGCCGGGCTGTGCCCGCAATGGACAACACAGCCGCCCCCGACCCAGCAAAGATCATCCCGATCACGCCGGCGGCGCATGAGCCAGACCTGCTCGTGTTGCTCGTGCTGCTCCAGCGTGCGCAGATGGCGCGAACGTTAACCGCTACTCTCCGCTGTTTACGCTGGTAGAACGGTGGGCCGCCGGGGACTCGAACCCCGAACCTATGGATTAAAAGTCCACAGCTCTGCCATTGAGCTAGCGGCCCGCGGTGCCAGGGTACCTGTGACGTGCGAGGACGGCCGTCAGGCCTGTGGGTGCTCCGTGTTTGTGCAGGTCAACGCCTTGCGGGCGATCTTCTTCGGAACCTGGCCACGCCGGCATACGAGTTGTTGATCTTCTGTGGGTAGGTGGGCCGGACACTCGAGCAACCACGGAGCAACCGATCATGACCGTCGTCCACACCCTTGTCCACAGGGGTACAAGGCCGTGGCTGCCGGTGGCGCGCTCATCGGCGCGCCGGCCGTCGGGGCATCCCTGCGTCTGCGGCACAGGGTTTGCGCTGGCCACGGCTGCCGTCGCACGGTTGTGCCGCGGGTCCCCGCCGCGAGCCCGCCAGCGGACGCCCGGGGGCGGTGTTGCGGCGGTCATTCCCGCCAGGCTCGGCACGCTGCATGACAGGTGCGCTGTCGGACGCCGGTGCAGCGAGCTGCTGCGCCCGAAGCTTGCGTCGATCGGGCTCGCCGGCATCTGGCCGGACCGGAATCCGCACCAGCAACAAAGGCTGATGCCATCACCTTCACTGCGGCGAGCGGCGGGACGGTCAACCGAGCCGATACTCCCAGCCTTCGGCTCGCCACTCGAAGTCGGCTGCGACCAGCTCCTGCACGGTGAGCCCGTTGATCACATGCTCCAAGGCTCGGTAGGTCGCGAGGTGTCCGATCAGCATGACGCGTCGTTCAGCCCACCTGGTCGGCAGATCGGCGAGGAACCCCGCCACCCGCTGGATCGCCTGACTGTGGCTTTCACCACCGGGATACGGACGATTGCAGTAGTCCAAGCGATCAAGGCGAACCGTTTCGCGTTCCGAAGTCGCACTCGCGCAGCCGCCAGTCATACAGGATCGGAATGTCGGTGTCGCCGAACGCGATCTCCGCTGTTTGCGCCGCACGGCGCAGATCCGAGGTGAACACCGCGGCGATGCCGTCGTCGCGTCGCCGCCGGCCCATCTCGGCGGCATTGGCACGGCCGCGCGCGCAGAGGCGGCCGGGCAGCCACCCGGTTGCGATGCCGCGCTCGTTGTCCTCGCTCAGAGCATGGGTCTCGAAAACGATCTCGGTCGACATCGCCCGAGGCTACTGGGAGGGTCTGCCCGACGTTCGCCGCGCCCACCGTGGCTGCCGCCCGGCTGAATACCGTGTCCTGCGACGAGCGTGGCTCGTCATACCCCCGGGACAGGCGGGCGTGGCGTGACATCGCACATGTCCAGGATCGGGCATGACCATCACGGCGCGATGGACGACCGCGGGAATTTCAAGGTGCGATTCTGTTGTCGGATGGCACGGCTTCCAGTGCCGTGTACCGGCCGGTCTTGATCACGCATTCGACACGGAAGCCGGGGGCAGCCGGATGCCGGCCCACATGGGTTCCCGTTCCGCCGGCTCGTCTGGTTGCGGCAGGAAGGCCAGCGCCCGGTCTACCAGGCCGAGGCCAGCGTAGGTCTTGACAAGAGGGGCGTCGCCGACCAGCAGCAATGACCGGACACCCGCGGTGTAGAGCTCCGTCAGCACGTCGGGCGGTGCGCCGGTCACGGGGGTGGTGGGAAGGTTCAGCACGCCCTGGCCGTGGCTGCCGGTGACGCCTTCCTCGACGGTGCCGTCGGGGTGGAGCACGGCGTCGACGGATGTTCGCAACTCGGTGAGGGCCCGCCCGCGGATCGCCTCGTCGGTGCCGGCGCCGGCGTGGGCGAGGTAGGCGGCGGTGACCGTCGGCCGGCTGTGCTTGATGGCGGTCAGCCACGGGTTGAGGACCAGGCGGGCTTCGCCTGCGAGTATGCCGACTTCCACGTCTACGCCGGCGGCGCGCAGTACGGCGGCGCCTCCGTCACCGCGCGAGGTGGGGTCGATGACCGCGATGACCACTCGGGCGACTCCGGCGTCGAGGAGCAGCTGGCGGCAGGCCGGGGTACGGCCGATGTGTTGCAGGGTTCCAGCGTCACCACCGCGGTGCCGCCCGCTGCTCGGCTGCCGGCCTGGGCCAGGGCGTACCACTCGGCGTGGGGTTCGCCTTTGCGGCGGTGGTATCCCGTGCCAGCGATCTGGGCGGTGGCGTCCAGGATGACGCAGCCGACGGGCGGGTTCGGGCTCGTGGTGCCGAGCCCGCGCGCGGACAACGCGATGGCCAGGCGCATCGCCTCGACTTCCCGCACGGACGCCACGGCGCTCACGCGCCTTCGGGTGACAGGTCGTCCAGCAGCGCGGCGACGGCCGGCAGCGGACGGTGCGGCACGAGGTCGGCGCTGACGGTCGTGATCTCCGCGACGATCCGGTGGGATCCCGCGGCGCGGGCGACCGGTAACGCCTGGTGCGCGACGGTCGCGGCCTGCTCGACCTGGTGGTTCGCGGCGTACGCGGCGGCCAGACCGGTCAGGGCGGCCGCCCGGTCGCGCTGGTAGACGACGGGCAGCATCGGCAGGGCGGTTTCGTAGAGGCGGACGGCTGCCGTGGGCCGGCCGAGGACAAGCCAGCAGGCGGCGCGCTGGAGCTCGATGTAGCTGGGGGTGCAGTAGGAGCCGTGGCCCTCTCGGGCGTCGCCGACGGTGTCGTGCGCCGCCCACCGATGGGCCTGGTCGAGGAGTTCTTGTGACCTGTGCTCGTCGCCGTCGAGGGCGTGGCCGTAGGCCTGCAGGACGCGCAGGGCCGCGCGCATCGGTGCGCCCAGTTTGGCTTCATCGCGCAGGGCGGCCCGGGCGAGGCCGATCGCTTGGCCGGCGTTCCGCGCCGCCGCTGCCTGTTGCGCCCGCCGGGCGACGGTCCAGGCCAGCATGGGTTGGTCGCCGGCCTCGTACGCCCACTCCATCGCCCGGCCCGTCCAGTACCGGGCATGCGCCAGGTTGCCGGTGTCCTCCCACAGCCAGGCGGCGGATTCGGCGTAGCGCGCACCGAGCCCGACAGCATCCCGGCGCGCGTTGTCGCGCACCGACGGCAGCAACGCCTCGATGGCGCCGATCTCGTTGAGCACGCCGGCCAGCGCGAAGCGAGGGCCGAGCAGGTTGTCCGTCCGCACGAGGGCATGCCACTGCTCGCGCAGATGAACCAGGATCTCCTGTAGGTGAGCGGGTGAGTTGATCGTCAGCCGGTGCGCCAGGTCGGGCTGCTCGACGACGTCGCGGAGCACGTCGGCGTCCTCGTCGAGGGCGAACGCCTCGACCAGCGAGCCGATCCCCGCCTGCTACAGGACACGACGGCTCAGCGGTAGAACAACGTCCGCGCCGTCGTGTTTCAGGCGTAGAACGATCCTGTCCGCCCCAGACCCGGGCGGCGCGCCGCTGGCCGATGCGCCGGCCGGGGGCGCGTCGACGGGGACGGCGACGAGGCCGTCCGATGCACTCGCGGACTGATGATCGGTCAGCCCGCGAAGCAGGGCGGCGCGCTCGGCCTCGGCATGCTCTGCGACCTGTGCACGCTCCGCCCGGCCGGCGGCCTGAAGATCGTGGTAGCCCCGCACCAGTGCGCCACCGGCGTGTAGTGCCTCATCACAACGTTCCCAGAAGACGCGACTGCACGTCGAGTGACCCGTTTCGGCGTTGGCGATGGTGCTCCGGCCGTAATGAACCAGCGGTGCGAGCTGGTGTTGGTTGAGCCCGGCAGCCTCCCGGTACGCGGCGAGCTGGCGGCCGAGTGCCCGCCTCGCCTCGGCGATCACCGCCCGATCGACCATGCCGGATATCGCCCGCCTTCAATCACTCGTTCGTGCCCACGCCTTCTCGCTCCGGCGCCCCTGCGGATCCCGCCATGATTGTCGCTCGCCGTTAGCCGCGGCGGCGACCCGATGTCATGACGAATCCCCCCGGCCGGATGACCACGAAGGACTCCTCGACATCCTGCGGCAGGGTGCCGCACGTCATCGAATTGGATGCCACGCCGAGCCATCGGCGACGAATCGTGCGTACGCGACGAGCGGCGCGGGTCCGAGCACCCCGATGGTGATATCGGGTGTCAGCGCGCTGTCGACCGAGCGGGCCAACCCTTCGGCCCGCCGAGCGGAAACGGAGAATGGTCTGCTTCCGTGTCGGGGGATTGTCTGTGCCGTGTCGACCCGGACAGACGGTCACGATCACGGTCTACCGGCGGCGCCGCAGCGACCGTCCACCATCCACGCCACCCTCAGACCAGCCAAATTTCGCGGTCAGGCCGTCAGGTCAGCCCACGTCTCACATCGACGCGAGCACCTCGAGGAACCGCATTGTCGCCGAATTGTTTATTCGTCCCGCGACGCGTTCCCGACATGCCAATTCGCCGCTTGACTGACATGGCCTCGCGGTGAATCCACGCGATGGCGAAACGCGCCACATGTGCCGTACACAGCTGTCAAGGAGGGTGTCGTGTCCGTTGGGCAATTGGCGACCGCCGTATGGCGAAAGAGCAGCCGCAGCAACGGCAACGGCGACAACAACTGCGTCGAGGTCGCATTCGTCGACGGCGGTGTCGGCGTGCGGGACAGCGAAGACCCCGCCGGGCAGGCTCTGCCGTTCAACCCCGAGCAGTGGGTCACCTTCCTCGAGGCCGCCAAGTACGGCGACCTCGACCTTCCGTCCTGACCCGCCGACCAGACGCGCGGCCGGCCGGACGGTCGTGCCGCACGGCGCCGGCCGCCACCGGCGCCGTGCCCGGCCGACACACCACAGTCGACCCGCCCGCGACGTACCCGTCGAACGAGCCAAGTCCGCCCCCTACACAAGCTGAGGTTGGGAAAAGATGGCCGCCGCCGACCTAGCGTCTTCCGTCATCGACACGTCCGTGGCGCATCCGGCCCGCCGCTACAACTACTGGCTCGGCGGCAAGGACAACTTCGCCGCCGACCGCGCCTCCGCGGACGCGATCGAGCGGATCTTTCCCGGGATCCGAACCGCGGCGATTGAGAACCGGCGGTTTCTGCACCGCGCCGTGCGTCACCTGGTCGAGCAGGAAGTCGTCCGGCAGTTCCTGGACGTCGGCACCGGCCTGCCCACCCGCGACAACACCCACGAGGTTGCGCAACGCCTCGACCCCACCGCCCGGGTCGTCTATGTGGACAACGACCCGATCGTGCTCGTGCACGCCCGGGCCCTGCTCACCAGCCACCCGGCCGGCGCCACCGCCTACCTTGAGGCCGACCTCCGTACGCCGCAGGACATCCTGACCGCGCCCGAACTGACCGGCACCCTGGATCTCACCCAACCGGTCGCCGTGCTGCTGGTCGCGGTGCTGCACTTCCTGCCCGACCACCACCAGGCGTACACGGCGGTGCGCACCCTGATGGCAGCGATGCCGGGCGGCAGCTTCTTGGTTATCTCGCACGCCACCACCGACCTGCTGCCCGCGGACACCGCCCGCCGGCTCACTGCCCCCGATGTTCCCGGGCGCGGGGAATTCACCCCGCGCAGCAGCGAGCAGATCGCCCGGTTCTTCGACGGCCTCAGCCTCACCGACCCCGGGGTCCAGGTGATCAGCGCGTGGAGGCCCGACCCCAGCCGTTCGCAGCCCCCGCCGGATCAGGTCGCCGCCTACGGCGCGGTCGCCCGCAAACCCGCCCGCCGCCGGCCGGGTCACGCCCCGGCCGGCCCGGGGACGGCGAGCCGGTGACCATGCCACCCACCCCGACCCTGACCCTGACCATCCGTGCCGCCGCCCCGGGCGACGTGCGGGCGGCCGTGCGGCTGCTCGCCGACACGGACGCCGACAGCGAGATCGCCTGCTGGATCGTGCCCGACCCCGGCACGCGCCGCGCCTACAGCCTCGGCCGGGCGCAGGTCGCGGTCGAGCACGCCCTGCAGCACGGCGTCGTGCACGTCGCCCGCGACCGGGGCGCGATCATCGGCCTGGCGCTATGGGTCCCCCACCCCAGCCCGCCCGGCAACGCGAACCTCCTGTACCCGGCCCGGCCAGCGACATCAGGCCGGAAGACATGCGGGCGGTGTGGCACCGCCG
>DASXRB010000043.1:0-3814 GCA_036506875.1 Kribbellaceae bacterium
CGCCGTACCAGCCCATCCGCAACGCCGTCACGGTGTACGTCGTGGCGGGCGACGAAACGAACAGCCGCACCGGCTGGCCCGGCAGCACACTGGTCCGGTCGGCGTACCCGGTGATCGCGTCGGTCGCATGGCTCGCGCGGATCTGCCAGCCCGTCACTCCGGGGCGGGAATTCTCCGCGGCGGTGTCCAGGGTCACCGGGGCTCGCTGCGTCGCGACAGACGAACCGGACGACGCCACGTTGCCCTGCTCCGACCGCACAGGCGATCCGCCCGTGCAGCCGGCCACCGTGATCACCCCGATCTGGACCGTTGCCATCCATCGCGTGATCACACAGACCATCATCGCCGGGGTCGCGTATCACCGCCTCTCACAGCTCGAGAGGCCCCAGGGAGGCGCTCGGCCCGAAGCGCGCTGTCGGGTCGGCCATGACGTCGAGCTCCAGCACGACGAGCTCGTTGCGGCCGGCTCGGACGACCGGTCCGGGCACGAAAAGGGTGTGCTGGGGGCCTCGACGCCAATAACGTCCCAGACAGAAGCCGTTGACCCAGGCCAGGCCCTTGCCCCAGGTCTCGGTGTGCAGGAAGTGGTCCGCGGGCCCGGCCGCTTCGAAGGAAGCCCGCCAGGCGGTAGGTCCGACGCCTGGACCATCCGTTCGTCCCGACTCCCACAGCTGTGGCACGCCGTCCAGGTCGATCACGCAGGCCGACCAGTCCGGCAGCGGCTCCGAGCCGAGGCGGACCGGACCCACCAGGCCCTTGGGCTCGCCGATGCGCGGCCCGTAGTTGACCCTGCCCTGGTCCTCGACGAGGATCTCCAGCCGGCCGCGTCCGCGGGGCAGCATGATCGCCCGGTCGTGGTGCTCGCGGCCGAGAACACCCACCGGGTCGCCGTCCAGGAACACCATGGCGCGGTCGCGTACCTCGCCGACGGTGAGCAGCGCGGCACCCTCGGCGTCGATCGTGGTACGGAAGAGAGCCAGCCGTGCTCCCAGGTCGTCGAGGGACGGCATCGACTCGTGGCGGCTCCAGACGCCCCAGCGGTCCGGGTCCGCCAGCAGGCGGACCGGCTCGCCCAGAGCCACGCGCTGCTCCGGTGCCGGTGCGACCGGGCGAGCGGTCGCCGCCGGGACGGGTGCGTACCGGGAGATCACCTCCCGGAACGCGTCGTACTTCGGCGTGGGGTTCCCGGCCTCGTCCAACGGTGCGTCGTAGTCGTAGGAGGTGACCGTCGGACGGTAGACGCCCTTGTCGTCGGCGCCGTTGGTCAGCCCGAAGTTCGTGCCGCCGTGGAACATGTAGACGTTGACCGACGCGCCGGCGCCGAGCAGGGTGTCCAGTTCAGCGGCGGCCTCCTCGACGCCCGTGGTGTGGTGCGGCCCGCCCCAGCGGTCGAACCAGCCGTCCCAGAACTCCATGCACATCAGCGGTCCGGACGGCTGGTGGGCCCGCAGGGTCCGGAGCCGCTCCACACTCCGCGACCCGAACGAGCCCGTCCGGAGAACGCCGTCCAGCCCGCCGGCCGCCAGCATGCCGTCGGCGGGCTGGTCCACGGTCACCAGCGGCACCGTGATACCCGCCTGCCGGATGATCTCGACCAGCGCCTTCAGGTACGGCTGGTCGTCGCCGAACGCGCCGTACTCGTTCTCGACCTGGACGAGGAGAACGGGGCCACCGCGGTCGACCTGGAGCGGACGCACGATGCGCAGTACGTGCTCCAGGTACTCCTCGACCGCTGCCAGGAACCGCTTCTCGTGCCGCCGTATACCCACCCCAGGCTCCTGGAAGAGCCAGGCGGGCAGGCCGCCGTTGTCCCACTCCGCGCAGATGTAGGGACCCGGCCGGACGATGGCGTACAGGCCGGCTTCGGCCACCTGCCGCAAGAACCCCTCGAGGTCGAGCATCCCTCCGGTGTCGAACACGCCTCGGCGCGGGCTGTGGGCGTTCCAGGGCACGTAGGTCTCGATCGTGTTGAGCCCCATCAGCCGGGCCTTCTCGATCCGGTCCGCCCAGGACCTCGGGTGCACACGGAAGTAGTGCATGGCCCCGGACAGGATCCGGAACGGCCTGCCGTCGAGAAGGAAGTCGGACTCACCGATCACGAAGTCGGGCATGCGTCTGTCTGTGCCGGAGCCGGCGTCAGCCGTTGGTCTGGAAGCCCTGCTGGTTCCCGTAGGTCACCAGCGCGTCCTGCCAGGCCTTGAGTCCGGTGTTCAGGTCCGACTTGGACTGGTAGGACTTGCCGACGGTGTCACCGAAGATGCTGTTGGCGTAGAGCTGGAAGGGCAGGTAGCTCCAGCCCTTGACCACCGAGTCGGCCGAGGCGGTGAGGATCTGGTTGATCTGCTGCCCGCCGAAGTAGGCGCTCTTCTTGTCGACGAAGGCGGGGTCCTTGAGGTCGGCGGTGGTCGACGGGAAACCGCCGCTCTCCAGGAACGGCTTCACCCCGCCGTCGTGGTTCAGCCACCGGACGAAGCCGGCCGCCAGGGCTGGGTTCGCGCTCTGCTTGAGCACCGACTCGGTGCTGCCGCCGTTCTCCGCCGTGGCCGCCTGGCCGTCGTACGACGGCATCGGCGCGACCCGCCACTTGCCTGCCCCGTTCTTGACCGACGCCTCGAGGACGCCCGGCATCCACGCGCCGATGTTGAGCGTGGCGATGGTGCCGTCACCCAAGGCCTTGAACCACTCGTCCGACCAGCCGGGGATACTCGCGACGAGGCCGCCCGAGACGAGCTGGTTCCAGACCCCGGTCCACTTCTGGCTTCCCGCGTCCTGCAGGTTGACGGTGACGTTCTTGCCGTCGGTGGTGAAAGGCTTGCCGCCGGCCTGCCAGATCATGCTTGTCGCGAAACCGGCGTCGCCGGTGTCGTTGGTGATGTACTTCTTGGGATCGGCCTGGTGCAGCTTCTTCGCGGCGGCGACGTACTCCTCCCACGTCTTCGGGACGGTGATGCCGTACTTGTCGAAGACCTCCTTGTTGTAGAACATCGCCATCGGGCCGGAGTCCTGCGGCAGGCCGTAGAGGCCGTCGCCGGCGTGCACGGCCTGCCAGGTCGACGGTGTGTAGGCGGACTCGAAGCTGTCGAAGCCGAACTGGCGCAGGTCGACCAGCGAACCGGGCAGCGCGAACTGCGGAAGGGCCTGGTACTCGACCTGCGCGACGTCCGGCGCCCCGGAACCCGCCTTGATGACGTTCTGCAGCTTGGTGTACTGGTCATTGCCGGTGCCGGCGTTGACGTAGTTCACCTTGACGTTCGGGTACTCCTTCTCGAACGCCTTCACCTGTGCCTCGGCCGACGGGGTCCAGCTCCAGTACGTGATGGTGCCGCCCTTCTCCAGGGCCGCGCCGACCGCATCCGCCGAGCCCTGCGGCTGGGAGCTGCTGCCGCCCGCCTTGTCCGAGCCTCCGCACGCGGCCAGAAGGACCGACGCGGCCGTGACGGCTGTGGTGGCGACGACGAGCTGCCTCACGCCGCGCCGATGACTGGTCTTCATGGTGGTTCCTTTCACTGTTCGATGCTTCACGAACGCGTCCACTGCTGGTTGGCCTGCCCGTTGCAGAACCAGACGTCGACCGGCGTTCCGTTGCCCGTGCCGGCGCCCGCGGCGTCGAGGCAGAGTCCGGGATGGCCGACACTGGTGACGGACAGGTCCTCGTGGAGTTCCCACGCCTGGTCGGGCGCACCGGTGCAGTCGGTGATGATCACCGGGCTGCCGGCGCTGGATCCGTCACCGCCGATGGTCATGCACTTGTTGCCGTAGACCGTCAGCTGCTTGCCGGCCGTCCAGTTCCAGGACTGGTTGCCGCCGCCGTTGC
>DASXRB010000044.1:0-5052 GCA_036506875.1 Kribbellaceae bacterium
GCCCCGATGGTCTACGCGACCATCCTGCCGTTGCTTTTCCTGTCCGGAATTTTCATCCCGATCGGTGACAACGCACCGGCGTGGATCCACTGGACCAGCCGCATCTTTCCGGTCAAGCACTTCATCAACGGGATGCAAGCCGGCTTCCTCGGCACAACATTCGACTGGCGCGACGTGCTCATCGTCGCCGTGTGGGGACTCGCCGGCCTGCTCATGGCAATCAAGTACTTCAGCTGGCAACCGCGCACGTAGGCCTGATCGGTCGACCGGCCTCGTGATCAGGCTATGGCGATCAAGTTGTCGACGCTGGCCTGGAACAGGCGGCGCCAGCGGGCACCGACCAGCGGCTTGATCAGGCCGATCGGGGTGCCGTGAAACACTTCAACGTTGCTGATGCGGGTACGACCGTCGGGTAGCGGCTCGAACTGCCACAGGTGGCAGGACCTGACCCCGTTTGCGTGCTTCGACCAGCTGGCGAGCCGTTCGGGCTCGACCATCCGAACGGTCTCGGGTGCGGTGGTGCGCCCGAGCGGGAATCCGAGTCGAAGCACCTGCTCGAACTGTGCGCCGGGCAGGAAGGAATCTCCGTTGGTCCATCGGGCGGCCGAGTGCAGCGCTGTCGACCACTCGGGCCAGCGCGGCAGGTCGCTCCAGGTCGCCCACAGCCGGTCCGCGGGTTGGTCGGCGATGGCGCCGGCAGCGGTCACCAGCGTCGTCCAGGTTGGCTTGGCGACGCCGATCTGCTCCAGGCACAAGGCGACGCCGGCGTGATGAGTCGTGTTCATGGCCCCTCCCGAGGAGCTAAAGGCGGCTACTTGTCGCCATAGAATCACCGTGACACACTTCCGCAGTAAAGGCAACATCCAGTCGCCATAATTGCGGAGATCCATGACGGTGAAAGCACAGCGCAGCGCCCCTCGCCGAACCCGCGACCAACGCCCCGGAGGCCGCAGCGCCCGGGTCAAGGCGGCGGTGCTCGCCAGCGTGCTGGACGAGCTCATCGAGTCGGGCTATGCAGGCCTGACCGTCGAGCGCGTCGCCGCACGCGCGGGCGTACACAAGGCAACGGTCTACCGCCGGTGGCCGGTCAAGGAAAACCTCGTCGCCGACGCCCTGCTCGCACAGACCGGACGGACGGTGCCGATGCCGGACACCGGCTCCGTGCGCGAAGACCTGCGCCTGCTCGCGCGCGCGGTCATCGCCAACATCACCTCGCCACAAGGAGAAGGCCTCGTGCGTACCCTCGTGTCCGACGCCGCCCGGGTACCCGCGATCGCCGCCGCCGCACGCAGTTTCTGGACCGAACGGTTCGCACTCGCAGGCGCCCTCGTCCAGCACGGCATCGACCGCGGCGAACTGCCGCCCCGAACCGACCCCGACTTCCTCATCGAGTCCCTGATCGCGCCGCTCTACCTGCGGCTGCTCGTCACCAAACAACCCCTCACCGACGAATACGCAGATCGCGTCGTCGACTCGGTCCTCGCCGTCGCGACCACCCGCGATCGATAGCACCCACGCAGGTCCGTACGTACACATCGATCCGGCTACCCGCTGGCCCGGCTGACAGGCCCGAGTTTGTCGCGGGCATGGCTCTGTCTCGCCCAGCAGTGCCCGGCACCGTCCGAAGCTCGGCAGCGGCCCGACCGACCATGTGGTTGCGCAGGTACTGCTCGACCTCCGGTTCGCGTTCCCTCGTCAGACCGACCAGCGACGCCCAGAACGCCAGGCCGTTGCCGAGGCCTTTCCTGACGAGCCGCAACTCATGCTCGAGTCGCTCAGGGCAGGTGACCGCCGACCAGGGCCAGGCAATGGATCGCGGCTAGACCGTACTGCGCACTCGCGTTGGTGGACACGAAGCTCGCCTCGTCCACCGGCTTTAGCACGGCCGGGCGGGATGACCTTCACCGCGGTCCAGGGTGCGTTGCGCGGGTAGCCGGCGTGCCCTCGGCAGCTTCAGCATCGCGAGCGGCTGGGTGATCCTCGCCACCCGGGCGGAGTCGGCCTGGCTGGGCTGGTGGGCACTATCCGGCGGGTTCGGACTGGTAGCGGCCCGCGCAGTCTGGACCTCGGCGGTGTGGCTCATCCCGTACGCCTTGTTCTGGGTGTGGATTCTCGTCGTCTCCAGCCGGATGTTGCGAAAGCGCCGGAGGCGGCCCGGCGGTCAACCTGACAGTCCGCTCTCGCGCAGGAACGTGTGTACGGCGGTCACCCGCCGGTGCATCGGCACCTCGGCGGTCAGGCCGAGCTTGGTGAAGATCGCGTTGACGTGCTTCTCGACGGAGGACTCGGCGAGGCGCAGTGTGCCGGCGATGCCGGCGTTGCCGCGCCCCTGAGCCATCTCGCGCAGGACGTCGAGCTCGCGGGGGGTCAGTGTGGTCAGCGGCGACGCCCGCAGCCGGGCCTGGCGGGTCACCAGCGCCTCGACCACGAGGGGGTCCACGATCGAGCCGCCGCGCACAACCTCCCGCAGCGCCTCGAGCAGCCGGTGCACGTCGCCGATGCGGTCCTTCAGCAGGTAGGCCAGGCCGGTCGTACCGTCGCGGAACAGGTCGAAGGCGTACGCCTCGTCGGCGTACTGGGACAGCACGACGACGCCGATGTCGGGGTGGGCCGCCCGGATGGCGTGGGCCGCGCCGATGCCGTCCATCGCATCGGCCGGCATCCGGATGTCGGTCAGCACCGCGTCGGGCCGCAGCCGGTCCACGGCATCGAGTAATTCGGACGCCGATCCGACGGCGGCGAGCACCATGACGTCGCCGGAGTCCTCCAGGATCCGGCGGGCGCCCTCGCGGACCAGATAGCTGTCGTCGGCGGTCACGATGCGCAGCGGCTCAGTCATTGGCCAGCTCCAGTGGGATGTCGATGCGTAGCGTTGTTCCGTGGCCGGCGGTGCTCTCGACGACCAGGGAGCCGCCGACGATGTCGAGCCGGTCGGCCATCCCGGCCAGGCCGAGCCCGCGTCCGGCTTCGGCGTTGAAGCCGCGTCCGTCGTCGTGCACCTCGAGCGTGAGCCGGCCGTCCGGCTGCTGTAGTGAGACGTCGACCTGCGTCGCGTTCGCGTGCTTGACCACGTTGGACAGTGCCTCGGCGAGCGTGTACCAGGCGGTCGCCTCGATCCGGGGCGGGAACCGGACGTCCCGCAGTGTCGCGTCGGCGCGTACCGCCATTGCGCCCGGAAACCGTGCCGCCTGGGCCTCGATCGCGGACAGCAGGCCGTGGTCGGCCAGGATCGGCGGGTGGATCGCGTGCGCCACGTCCCGCAGCGTGCGCAGCAGCTCGCCGAGGTCGGTCTGCAGGTCGGCCAGCAGCCGCTCGCCGCTCGGGTCGCCGCGCCCGAGCCGCTGGCGGGCCAGGCCGAGCTTCGCAGTCAGCGCCACGACCTCCTGCTGGACGCCGTCGTGCAGGTCGCGCTGGATCCGGCGGCGCTCGGCGTCCTGGGCCGCGACGACGCGATCGCGGGACGCGGTCAGCTCGGCGGCCTGCCGCTCGATCTGCCGCAGGCGCTCGGACAGCTCCTCGGCCAGCTGGAGGCTGCGGGCCGCGGCGGCTGCCTGGCCGGCGAGCGAGACGAGCAGCCGGCGGTCCTCGATCAACAACGGGTTGCCGTCCCGGCGCGGGCCGCACTCGATGCGCCCGACGACCGCGTCGCCGTCGCGGATGGCCACGACAAGTTCGGCCTCCGTCGACTCGTCCCCGGCGCCGGCGACGACGTCGTCGATCTGCGCCCTGGCCCAGGTCAGGTCGAGCCCGTGGCGCACCATGTCGACCAGCTCGTCGAGCGTGTCGGCGCGGTCGGGCGCGCGCTCCAGCACGGCACCGAACCGGGCCAGCAGGCCGTAGCCATCCAGCCGCGCGCCGAAAACCCAGCGGTCGGCGAGCCGCTCCAACCGCCCGCGGACCGGCTGCAGGGCGACCGCCGCCGCGACGCCGATCAGCACCGCGCCGCCGGAGCCGATCACCGCGGCCGCGAGCAGGCCGAGGCCGCTCGCGACCCCGGTCACGGCCAGCACGATCAGCCCACGCAGCAGCCAGTGGACATGCCGCCGCCGGGCCGGCCGGTCGATGCCGAACGCACCGTCGTACAGGAGGGCGAGCAGCAGCGACCCGATGACCAGCACCACCGCGATCGGCCACAGCACAACATCGGCGATCTGGTAGATCAGCGTGTCGGCGCCCAGCTGGCCGGTCAGCAGGACCGCGGCGATCACGACGACCAGGCCCACGCTCCAACCGACGAGCAGGAGCCGGATCTGGCGACGGCGGGGCGCGGTCTCGCGCCGGTAGCGCAGCGCGAGCAGACCGATCCCGGCGAAGACACACAGGGGAAAGAGGTCGAAGATCCGGCCGGTCACCGGTCCCAGCGGCGCCAGGCCCTCGACGAAGATCGGGCTCGGCGTCGTCGGGGTGCCGGGCTCGGCGTAGGTAAGCAGCAGCAGCGTCGGATTGGCCAGCGCGCCCAGCACCGGTACCACGACCGTGGCCGCGGCGACGGCGGTCAGGACGACCCGGTCGACCCGGTGGTCGGGCCGGCCGACCGGGAACAGCCCGACAAGGCCCACGAAGACGAACAGACCGGCGCCGTCGGCCACCTGCATGACGAGCACGAGCCAGGGGCGGTTCACCAGCGGAAGCAGGGTCTCGTCCAGGAACGTGGTCACGGCGAACAACACGCCGCTGACGAGCAGCCACCGGACCACGAGGTTGTCGGGCCGGTACACGAAGGTGACCAGCCCGACCACGTAGAACGGCAACGGGCCGACCAGCACCCAGCCGACGTGATCCGGGTTGCCCCAGCCGAGGTCGAGCACGACGCCGCCGGCGAGCGCGAGCCCGCCGGCGAGCGCCAGCAGCCTGTACGCCGTCCGCATGGGATCATTGTCGGCCCGACCGGCCGGCAGGTACACCGGGTTGACCGGACATGCATGGTGAGGGCAACCCCCACACCCGCCAACGGCTACTGCGTCCAGGCTCGCGATGAGCCTGGACGCCGAACAAATCGGGCAAGGTTCGCGTATAACCTCGGGTGGAGCTGAGTGGACTCGAACCGCTGAG
>DASXRB010000045.1:0-7987 GCA_036506875.1 Kribbellaceae bacterium
CTTGATCGGGCTGGCGTCCCCCGGTTTGCCCGGCACGATCGCGCCCGCGGCCTCGACCGGCGCATTGTTCTGCTCGACCTGCGCGGTGTACTTGGCGAGCGTGTCGTCGTCCGGCACGTCGACGCTGATCAGGATCCCGGCCAGCATGGACGCGGCGTACTGGGCCGGCGAGGTGCCGGTGGTGGACTCCGGGTCGGGGTAGCCCGGGCCGTCGTTCGGGCCGGTGCCCAGGCCCTTGGCGCTGGTCACGTGCAGGCGGTCGTCGTCGTACGTGACCGAGGTCGGGTACCACGCGGTCGGGATCAGGCCCTCGACGTGGCCCTTCTCCAGGTTGACCACCGCGACGTCGTTGTTGCCGGAGTTGGTGACGAACAGGTGCTTGTTCTTCGGGTCCAGGGCCAGGCCGGTCGGGTTGCTGCCGACCGGGGCGCCTTCGCGCGGTGACACCGAAAGCGTGCGGCGGGTCTGCTTCGCCGCGAGGTCGACCTCGCTGACGGTGTCGGCGTCGCCGTTCGCGACGTACAGCGTCGAGCCGTCGGCGGACAGCACGGACTTGTTCGGGTGCAGGCCGACCTTGACCTGGCCGGTGACGACCGGTGCGGCGCCGCTGACGTCGACCACGTCGAGGGTGTCGGCACCCTGGTCGGACACGTACGCGGTTCTGCCGTCGGCGCTCAGCGTCACCCAGCCCGGGCGGTGTCCGGCGGCGACTGTCTGGGTCTGCTTCGTCGCCGTGTCCGCGACGGTGACCGCGTTGCCGAGCTGGTCCGCGACGACGAGCTTGGACCCGTCCGCGGTGAGCGCGAGGCCGGCCGGGAACAGCGTGATCGGCTTGCCGTCCGGGGTCTTCGTCGCCAGCGTGATCGGCGCGCCTTCGGTGAGCTTGGCGCCGTCGAACGACAGCACCCGGATTTTGGAGTTGGCCGAGGCGCTGGCGTAGGCGGTCTTGCCGTCGCGGCTCCAGGCCAGGCCGATGTACAGCGACTCCGGCGACGGGTACTTCAGCGTCTGCACCACCGTGTGGCTGTCGGTGTCGACCAGCTGCAGGCTCTGCACGCCCTGGCCGTCGTTGGTGACCAGCAGGTGCCTGCCGTCGGGATGCAGCGCGGCGTTGAGCGGCAGGTTCCCGAGCTTGGTCTGGGTACCGGCCGGCGTGACCCGGAAGCCGACCGGCGTGACCGCCGTGCCGTCCGGCTTCGGGCCTGCGGTCTTGTGGACGATCGCGTAGGCGGAGCCCCCCGCCACCAGGACCAACGCGAGTGCGGACGAGATCAGCAATCGACGTTTACTCATAACCCGAGTCTTTTCCTGGCGGGTTGACGAGTTACCGTACGGCGAGTGGCCGTCAGGTGAAACAGGCCCGCCGGCTCAGACGCCGCCGGTGGTCTTCAGCTCGTGCGCACGGCGACGCAGCTGGTCGGTGTCGGTCGGGGACCGCCACCGCACCACGGAACCACGCTCGCCGAGTGCCGCGTTCAGCGCGGCCTGCAGGTCGTCGATCTCGTCGACATTGGTGACCAGCAGGACGGCGGCGCCCGGTCGTGTCCTCGCGACGGCCGGGTCCAGCGCCCGGTCCACAGCGGACACACCGATCCGGTACGACTGGTCCGGCGCCCAGGTCACCACGATCCGCAGGTTCAGCTCGTCGATCCAGTACGTCGGCTGGGACGGGTTCCAGTCCGGTCCCCGGCGTGGCGGCCGCAGCTCCGGCAGCGCCTCGCGCACCGCGTCGTACAAGGCCTCGGAGTAGTCGCGCGCGCTGTCATGGGACCCCGAGAAGGAGATGCGCTGCAGGCCGATCTCCGCGGGCAGCTCGCCGGCCGCCCCGAACACGATCAGCAGTACGCCGGCCAGCAGCGCGGCGACCGATGGGAGCTCGCTCCCGCTCAGCAGCGCGAGCACCACGGCGACAGCGATCAGCGACAGGCCGCACGCGATGAACGCCGCCCGGGTGAGTGCGCGAAGCCGACCGCGCCCCATCGGTCACATCCTTCCTCACCTCCAATGATCACGTGACGCAGCCGGGTTTTCACGAAAAGTCGTGATATCGAAACCTGTCTCAGCTACGGGACGTGCGGCAGCGGCCAGACCTGGCCGGTGCCGCTGTCGACCAGCGCGGCGCGGTCCGCGGTCGCGCGCAGCGGCAACACGTCGTACACCGCCGCCGCGAGCACCGGCAGCGCGACGAGCGGCACTCGCGGTGCGACGGTGAGGTGCGGCACCCACACGCCCGGCACGTAGTTGCGGTGCAGGTCGGCACCGGTCGCGGTGACCGCGGCGACCACCTGCTCCTGGCGCCGCAGCACCTCGCTGGTCACGGCCGGGATCAACCACGCCCGCCCGCGCCGGAAGGTGCCGAGAGCGTCGAGGTGCAGGTCCACCGGACCGCCGTCCGGCAACGACTCCACCGCCTCCCGGACGTCGTCCAGCCGCCATTCCCGCAGCACCGCGAAGGACAGGTGCGGCAGGTGCCGGCCGTGCGTGTGCGATCGCAGCGTCGGTACGCCGAGATCCTCCAGCCGGTCCCACAGCTTGCGGATCGAGCGGTCGGACCGCGCGTCCAGCAACAGGCACACCGCCAGCGCCATGCGACTCAGCCGCGCTGGGCCGGCGCCGAGTCCTCGGGGGTGAGCCGGTGGTGGATATCGGCGGTGAGCTCGTGGATCTGCCGGGTCAGCTCGTGGATCGCCCGGGTGATGTCGGTGTTGGTCTTGAGCTCCTGCTCCTGCTCCACGAAGTCGTGGTCGGCCTTCGCCTTCTGGAACGCGGCCTGCCGGTTCTGCCCGATCATCACGAACGTGGACAGGAAGATGGCCTCCAGCGACACGATCAGCGTGAGCTTCGGCCACGGATCGGATTCCACCAGGATCATCCACAGCGCGAACCCGACCGCGTGCACGTACACGAACGGCATGGACCCGGCGAACCTGGTGATCGCGTCCGCGATCCGCACCTGCACGTGCTCGGCGCGTTCCTCGAAATGGGCGGTGACGACCGGGTGGTGCTGATCGGCCGGCTGGGTCATCAGGTGCTCCCTCACGATCTGCGCGACGTGCCCAGGACGGGATTCGAACCCGTACGCCTTGCGGCCGCGAGGTTTAAGCTCGCTGCGTCTGCCGTTCCGCCACCCGGGCCGGCCGGCATTGTACGACGCCGGCCAAGCCTTGTGAGCCTACAAGCAGACCCGCCGCGTCACGACCCTGCGGCCCGCCGGAACTCGTCGGTCGGGTGCTGCAGCGCGCCCATCGAGACGACCTCGCGGCGGAAGAACAGCGCCAGCGTCCAGTCCAGCACCACCCGGGCCTTGCGGTTGAAGGTCGGCACCCGGGACACGTGGTACGTCCGGTGCAGGAACCAGGCCGGCCAGCCCTTCACCTTGACCCCGAACAGCTGCGCGACACCCTTGTGCAGGCCGAGGCTGGCGACCGAGCCGACGTGCTTGTGCTCGTAGTTCTTCGGCTCCTTGCCGTCCACCACTCGCAGGATGTTCTTGGCCAGCCGGGCGGCCTGGCGCACCGCGTGCTGCGCGCTCGGGCTGCACAGCGCGCCCGGTTCCTTGCTGCTCAGGTCCGGTACGGCTGCGTTGTCGCCGGCGCTCCACGCGCCCGGCCGGTCCACCACCCGCAGGTCCGCGTGGCACAGCACCCGGCCCTTGTCGTCCAGCGGCAGGTCGGTCTGCGCCAGCGCCGGGTTCGCCTTCACGCCGGCGGTCCACACGATCGTGTCGGCGTCGAACTCCTCGCCGTCGCTGAGGACCACGTGGCCCTTCTCGCACGAGACCAGCCGGGTGTTCAGCCGGATGTCCAGGTTGCGCTTCTGCAGCTGGCGGACCGTGTACCGGCCGAGGTCCTCGCCGACCTCCGGCAGGATCCGCCCGGTCGCCTCGACCAGCACCCAGCGCATGTCGTCCGGGGTCACGTTGTCGTAGTACCGGGTCGCGTAGCGGGCCATGTCCTCCAGCTCCGCGAACGCCTCCACACCCGCGTAGCCGCCGCCGACGAACACGAACGTCAGCGCGGAACGGCGCAGCGCCTCGTCCGGCTGCGAGCTGGCCACGTCCAGCCGGTCCAGCACCTTGTTGCGCAGCGCGATGGCTTCCTCGACCTGCTTGAAGCCGATGGCTTCCTCGGCCAGCCCCGGGATCGGCAGCGTGCGCGCCACCGAGCCGAGCGCCACGACGATCTGGTCGTACGCGAGCTCGTAGTCCGGCCCCTCCTCCGGCGTCACCGTGGCGACCTTGCGCGAATGGTCGATCCCGCTCACCCGCCCGGTCACCACCCGGCAGCCCTTCAGCACCTTGCGCAGCGGTACGACGACGTGTCGCGGCTCGACCGACCCGGCCGCCGCCTCGGGCAGGAAGGGCTGGTACGTCATCACCGACCGCGGATCCACCACCGTCACCCGGATCCTGCCGCTGCGCGCGGCACGCCGCAGCCCGTACGCCGTGTACATGCCGACGTACCCGCCACCGACGATCAGGACGTGCGGAACCTGCGCTGTCATCCGGTCACACTCCCCTTCGAATGAGCTTCAACCTTCCTCTACGTACTCCAGCGTAGCGCCCTCGTGAAAAATTTCACAAGCACTCCGCCGAGTGATTTGCCACACCGGCCTCACTCCCGCGAGGGACCTCGTCCTCCGTTCATCGGGCCGTTGTGACCTGGCGTGTCGTCGTTCGTCGGGCCCTCTGAACATGCGCCTAGCGCTGAGCGAGTTCGACGGCTCGCTCGAGCACGGCGTCCAGCATGGGCTCGGTGAGCTTGCCGGTGAAGGTGTTCTGCTGGCTGGGGTGGAAGCAGCCGAGCACGGTCACCTCGTCGTACTGCTCCGTCGCGGGCATCGCGACCTCGGCCCCGTGGCCGAACTTCGGGCGCGGCCGGGGCAACGGGAACCCCAGCGCCACCAGCGCCTTCAACACCTGGTCGAAGCCGAACTGGCCGAGGCAGACGATCGCCTTCGCGCTCGGCAGCAGCATCGCCAGCTCACCGCGGAACCACGGCGAGCACGTGTCGCGCTCGGCCGGGGTCGGCGCGTTCGCGGGTGGCGCGCAGCGCACCGCGGCGAGCATCCGGGCGCCGACCAGCCGCTGCCCGTCACCGGCGTGCGTGCTGCCCGGCTGGGCCGCCAGGCCCGCGCGGTGCAGCGCCGCGAACAACCAGTCCCCGGACCGGTCGCCGGTGAAGATCCGCCCGGTCCGGTTGCCGCCGTGCGCGGCGGGAGCCAGCCCCGCGATCAGCACACCGGGCCGCTCGTCACCCCAGCCGGGAACGGGCCGTCCCCAGTACGGCTGGTCCTCGAACGACCGCCGCTTGACGACCGCGACCTCCTCGCGCCAGTCGACCAGCCGCGAGCACGCCCGGCACACCGACACCGCCGCGTCCAGCTCGGCGAGGGTTCGTGCCTCGGCCGACAGCCGTACGACGTCGGCCGCCTCGCGGGCCACCGGCGTACGGGAGGTCGCGGGATCGTCCGGCCAGCCGGTCCCCGGCGGCACCGGGCTGTCGAACATCTGTCCGGTCACGGGATGAGGCAGGCGCACCCGCTCTACCCTAGCCACGGTCAGCGGTCGAGGAGTGACAGCGCGGCGCCGTCGAGGATGTCGTGCTCGGAGACCAGCAGCTCATCGGCCGCCAGGGTCGGCGCGACCAGCCGGTGCAACCGCTCCACGATCAGCGCGCCGGCGCCGATCACGTCGATCCGGCCGGGGTGGATCGCCTTGCGCTGCGCGCGTTCCGCCCGGGTGGACGAGACCAGCCAGGACACCGTCTCGGTCAGCCGCGGACCGGCGATGCGCGCGTGGTGCACGCGGGACCGGTCGTACTCCGGCAGCTCGAGCGCCACCGCGGCCACCGTCGTGATCGTGCCGGCCACCCCGACCAGGCTGCGCGCCTTCCGCACCGGCACGGTCGTTGCCTTCAGCAACGAGTCGATCTCGGCCGAGGCCTTCGCGACCTCCTCCGCGGTCGGCGGGTCCGAGCGCAGGTACCGCTCGGTCATCCGCACCGACCCCATGTCGATCGACTGCGCGTGCCGCACCCCGTCCGGGTCGCCGAGCACCAGCTCGGTGGACCCGCCGCCGATGTCGACGACCAGGTACGGCGCCTGGACCGCGAGCTCGGCCAGCCCCTCGGTGGCGCCACGGAAGCTCAGCACGGCCTCGTCCGCGCCGGAGATCACGTCCGGATCCACCCCGAACCGTTCCCGCACGCCGGCGAAGAACTCCCCGGCGTTGCTGACGTCGCGGGCCGCGGAGGTCGCGACGAACCGCACCCGGTCGACGCCGTACGACGCGATCACCTCGGCGTAGGCGTCACAGGCCGCGAACGTCCGGCGCAGCGCCTCCGGCGCGAACGCGCCGGTCGCGTCGACGTCCTGGCCGAGCCGGACGATCTCCATCCGCCGGTCGAGCTCGTGCAGCGAGCCGTGCACGTCGGCGTCGGCGACCAGCAGCCGGATCGAGTTCGTGCCGCAGTCGACCGCGGCGACCCGGGTCATCCGGCCACCTCGTCCATGACCGGCGCGACGCACGGGCCCTTCGCGCCCCAGCGCGGCAGCGCGGCCAGCGCCTCGTCCCCGAACGGGTTGACGCCCGGCCCCTCGGCCAGCGAGTGCCCGACCAGTACGTGCAGGCACTTCACCCGGTCCGGCATCCCGCCGGCGGTGATGCCGTCGATCTCGGCGACGTGCTCGATCGCCTCGCGCCGGGCCAGGTAGGACTCGTGCGCCGCCTGGTAGCGCGTGGCCAGATCGGCGTCGGTCGCGAGCCGCTCGGTCATCTCGCGCATCATGCCCTCGCTCTCCAGCGTCCCGATCGCGGACGCCAGCCGGGGGCAGGTCACGTAGTACAGCGTCGGGAACGGCGTGCCGTCAGGCAGCCGTGGCTGGGTCTCCACCACGTCCGGCAGCCCGCACTCGCAGCGGTGCGCGACCGCGCGGATCCCCCGCGCCTGCCGCCCGAGCTGTGCCGAGACCGCGGCGATGTCCTCCGGGGACGGTGTGAGGTCGGGTGTCGCCGTCACCGCTGTCCGTTCGTCGGCGTGATCACAGGGTGCGGCGGGGTGCCGGGCGTTGTCGTCGGCACTGGGGCGGGGGTAGTCGTACCGGCGATGCGGACGCTCCCCCACAGCTTCGTGTACCAGGTCGGCGCGTCGGGGTGCTCCGTGCCGGTCGTGCCCGACGGGGCCGTCGTCGTACCGAGCGGCTTGCCGTCCGCCCCGATCACCCGGTAGCCGACCTCGCCGGGCATCACCCAGCCGAGTCGCTGCCGTGCCTGGGCGCGCACGTAGGCCTTGTCGTCCCAGCGCGCGACCTCCTCCTGCAGCTCGCCGACCCGGCGCTGGCGGTCGTCGATCTCCTTCTGCAGCGCGGTGATCTGCTGGTGCTGGTCGAACCAGAACCGCAGGCTCTGCGCGTAGGAGACGACCAACGCGCCGAGGACGAGCAGGACGACGGCCGCCCGGCCGGTCAGGTTGCGTGCCGGGCGCGCGGCCGGCGTCGTACCCGATGCGGGTGCCGGCGCTGCCGACGTCGTACGACGTTTGGGCGTGCCGCCGCGACCCCGGCCCGGGGTCGGCCGGGTCGGCCCCGGACGGGCCCCGGGACGGGCGGGATCGCGTCGGGACGGCACGGGTTCAGCCCTTGAACCGCGGGAACGCGGTACGGCCGGCGTACCGGGCCGCGTCGTCGAGCTCCTCCTCGATCCGGAGCAGCTGGTTGTACTTCGCGACGCGGTCGGACCGGGCCGGGGCACCGGACTTGATCTGGCCGCAGTTCGTGGCGACCGCGAGGTCGGCGATCGTGGTGTCCTCGGTCTCGCCGGAACGGTGGCTCATCATGCAGGTGAAGCCGCTGCGGTGCGCCAGGTCGACGGCGTCCAGGGTCTCGGTCAGCGAGCCGATCTGGTTCACCTTGACCAGCAGCGAGTTCGCCGCCTTCTCGGTGATGCCGCGCTGCAGTCGCTCCACGTTGGTGACGAACAGGTCGTCGC
>DASXRB010000046.1:0-1613 GCA_036506875.1 Kribbellaceae bacterium
TCTGCCGGCCACGTTGCGGCGCCATCGGACACGTGTTGACGGACCGAGGCCTCCTCCGTCGCGCGCGGTAGCGACCATTTCCGTGACAAAGCTCCGCGGGTCCGGCCGAGACAGGCCCTAAGGTCGAAAGGTATCCGCCGAGAAATCTCGCAACGGGAGACTCATGACTGTTCTCGCCATCGACGCTGGCACCACCGGGGTCACCGCGCTCGTCGTCACCGAGGACGGCGACGTCGCCGCCCGCGGCTACCAGGAGTTCCCGCAGCACTTCCCGCAGCCGGGCTGGGTGGAGCACGAGCCGGAGGAGATCTGGGTCGCGGTCCAGTCGGCGTGCCGCAAGGCGCTGGCGGCGGCGGAGCAGGCCGGGGTCGCGCCACCGACCGCGATCGGCATCACGAACCAGCGCGAGACCGTCGTGGTGTGGGACCGTGCCACGCTGCGCTCCCCGCGCCGCGCGATCGTCTGGCAGGACCGGCGCACCAGCGCGCTCTGCGCCGAGCTGGCCGACGCGGGCCACGGGCCGCGGGTCACCGAGCTCACCGGCCTCCGCCTCGACCCGTACTTCTCCGGCACCAAGCTGCGCTGGCTCGCCGAGCACGAACCCCGCACCTGGTCAGGCGTGACCGACGGGCAGCTCGTGGTCGGCACCGTCGACGCGTACCTGGTGGCGCGCCTCACCGGCGGCGCGGTGCACGTGACCGACGCCTCCAACGCCAGCCGGACGCTGCTCTTCGACACGTTCGCGGGCCGCTGGTCCGAGGAGCTCTGCGAGCTGCTCCGGGTACCGATCGGCGCGCTGCCCGAGGTCGCCCCGTCCTCGGGCGTGCTGGGGCGGACCGACCCTGCGTTGTTCCTCGGCCTCGACCTCCCGGTCGCCGGGATCGCCGGCGACCAGCAGGCGGCCCTGTTCGGCCAGGCCTGTTTCGACGAGGGGACCAGCAAGTGCACCTACGGCACGGGGTCGTTCGTGCTGGTCAACACCGGAAAGACGCCGGTGCGGTCGGACGCCGGGCTGCTCACAACGGTGGCCTGGGACCTCGGCGACGGCCTGGTCTACGCGCTGGAGGGCGCGGTCTTCGTCACCGGCGCCGCCGTGCAGTGGCTCCGCGACGGCCTGGGGATCATCGGCTCCGCGCCGGAGATCGAGGGGCTCGCCGGACTGGTCCCCGATACGGGCGGGGTGGTGTTCGTCCCGGCGCTCACCGGCCTCGGCGCGCCCGACTGGGATCCCGACGCGCGCGGCACGATCGTCGGCATCACCCGTGGCACCACCCGGGCGCACCTCGCCAGGGCGACCCTGGAGGCGATCGCGTTCGAGGTCCGGGACGTGGTCGACGCGATCCACCCGAGCGGGTCCGGGTCCAGGATCATCGCGGAGCTGAGCGTCGACGGCGGGGCGAGCGGCAACGACCTGCTGTGCCAGCTCCAGGCCGACCAGCTCGCGGTACCGGTGCGGCGTCCGCAGGTCACCGAGACGACCGGCGTGGGCGCGGCGTTCCTGGCCGGGCTCGGCACCGGCGTGTGGGCGTCGACCGCGGAGCTCGCCACCACCTGGCGGCTGGACCGGAGGTTCGAGCCCGTCCCCGGGGCCCGGGACGACGGGCGGCACGCGC
>DASXRB010000047.1:0-3986 GCA_036506875.1 Kribbellaceae bacterium
CCAGCGGCTACAAGACCGACTTCAAGGCCGTGCGGTGAGGAGAACTCGTGGCTGACCAGTATTTCGGCAAGTACAGCGGCATCGTCAAGGACAACCGGGACGCCGACAAGCTCGGCGTCCTGCAGGTCTCCGTGCCGACCATCTTTCCCGAGGGCGAGCAGGTCCCGGCCCGGGCCGCCCTGCCCTACGGGATGTACTTCGTACCCGAGAACGACACGCACGTCTGGGTCGAGTTCGAGGGCGGCGACCTCGCGTCCCCACTGTGGACCGGGGTGCAGCACGTCGCCGGCACGTGGGCCCCCGAGGCGGCGGAGAACCCGCCGACAGTCCGCGCGGTCAAGACCGCCTCGGGACACCTGCTGATCTTCGACGACACGAGCGGCAGCGAGTCGATCGTCCTCACCGATGGCAAGAACGCCCACAAGCTGACGTTCAACGCCGACGGGATCACGCTCACCGACGGCAAGCACGGCCACGTGATCGAGCTGGGTTCGAGCGCCGTGTCGGTGAAGCACGGCGGCGGGGTGGCGAAGGTGACGCTGGAGGCCCAGTCGGTCAAGGCCGAGGCCGGCCCGTCCAAAGTGGAGCTCGGTCCGGCCATCGCGACCGTCGACGGTCTGATGGTCAAGCTCGGCGCCGGCAGCCTACCGGTCCTGCACGTGGGCGATCAGGGCATCGGCAACCTGGGTGCGCCGGTCCCGATCACCATCACCACCCAGTCCAAAGTGTTCGCGTGAGGGGGCGGCCATGAGTCTCGGCCCGGACAAGACGACGTGCGCGACGGAGTTGCGCGAGGCGATGCGCGCCCAGCTCGACACCCTCGATCCCCCGGCAGGGAAGAACGTCGACAAGCCGGAGGTGAAGCCCAACTTCGACGCGCTCGGCGAGGGGATATGGCGGATCCTCACCGTGGACGCCGAGACGATCAGCACCGCCACGCAGGACCAGACGTTCTGGGACTTCATCGGGGCGCTGCGGACCGAAGTCGAGCAGCTGCGTGCCTTCGATGCCGGGCTCAAGACCGCCGTCGCGGCCTGGGATCCCGCCGTGCCAGCCAGCGGCACCACGCTCCAGGCCGCGATCGCCGCGCTCACCGTGCCCAGCTCCACCCCGGCCGCGCCGACCAGCCTCAACGGGAAAGTGCGATGACCACGCTCCGGGGGATGTCCATGCCGTTCCGGGTCTCCGGCGGACGCATCCGGCAGAGCACGGGACCGGAGAAGGTCGCCGACGACCTGCGGCACCTGCTCTCCACCAGGCTCGGCGAGCGCCTGCTGCGCCGCGGCTACGGCGGCGGGGTACAGCACCGGCTCCAGCAGCCCAATGACCACACTCTCCGCACCCTGATCCGGCACGAGATCGAGCTCGCCCTGCGCAACCACCTGCCGCTGGCGCGCCTGACCAGCCCGATCCGGCTGACCCACAACGAATCCGAGCTCACCGTCACCTTCGACTACGCCATCGACTCCAGCGAGCTGGCGCAGCGCGTGGCCCTCACCCTGCCGAGGTCGTCATGACCGAGATACGTGGGCTGCCCATCGACTACACCAATCTGGGGTACGAGGCGCTGCGCGAGTCGATGCTGGCCATCGCCCGGCAGACCCTCCCGGAGTGGACCGACCACTCCGAGAACGACCTGGGCGTCCTGCTGATCGAGCTCTTCGCATACGCCAGCGACGTCACCCTGTACTACCAGTCGCGGATCGCGTCGCAGCTGTTCCCGGCGACCAGCGACGAGCCGGAGTCGCTGGTGCAACTGCTGCGCCTGCTGGGGTACGAGCTCCGCTCCGCCCCACCGGCCACTGTGGAGCTCTCGGTCGCGGTGGACGCCGCCCAGCCGCTGCCGCTGACCATCCCGGCCGGCACGGCGTTCCTGGCCCAGACCAGCACCGGCGAGCGCCAGCAGTTCGAGTCCGTGCGCGACGTCACGATCACCGCCGCCGGGCTCGGACCGGTGATGGAGGAGAACCTGCGCTGGTTCCTGCCGGTCAGCGCGGTCGAGGGCCGCACCGTCACGGGGGAGCTGCTCGGCATCTCCGACGGAAGCCCCAACCAGCTCTACATCCTCGGCGAGGGCCCCGTCATCAGCGGCTCGATCACGGTCACCGTGGACGGTCCCGGCGGCACGACGCTCTGGCAGGAGGTGCGGTCCCTGGCGACCGCGGGTCCGGTGCAGCGCTGCTTCATGGTCCAGCGCGGCGCGGACGGCGGGGTGACGCTGCTGTTCGGCGACGGCGTCAACGGCGCGATCCCGCCCCAGGGCAGCGTCCTCGACCCGGTCGAGGTGCAGGCGACGTACCGGGTCGGCGGTGGGCCGCAGGGCAACGTGCCGGCGGGTACCACCTTCACGTCCTCGATCAGCGCGCTGCGCAAGATCGTCGCCCCGGCCGGGGGCACCGGCGGCGCACCGGCCGAGAGCATCGAGAGCGCCCGGGATCTGGCCCCGCGCCTGTTCCGTGCGCAGGACCGTGCGGTCACCGCCGACGACTACGTCGAGCTGGCCCTGCGCACGCCGGGCGTCGGCAAGGCCCGAGCGGTGGCGCTGAACTGGAACGACGTGCTGCTCTACGTCGCGCCCAGTGGCCGGGTCGAGCAGCCCTCGGAGTTGCTGCGCCGGGATCTGCTGGCCACCTTTGAGCAGTTCCGGATGGCCAGCAGCGGGTTGCGGGTCCTCGGTCCCCAGCCGGTCGACATCTACCTCACGGCCACCGTGCGCGCCGAACCGTACTACCTCCAGGAGGACGTGCGCGCGGCGGTGACCGAGGCCGCGGCGGGCCTGATCGCCTTCGACCGCATCGACTTCGGCGAACCGATCTACCTGAGCCGCCTCTACGACGCCCTGCAGAGCCTGCCGCAGGTCGCCTCCCTGACCGTGACCCAGTTCAGCCGGACGCCGGACGGTGGCGTCGACGCCGACGGGGTCATCGAGCTGGAGCCCATCGAGCTGGCCCGGCCGGGTCATCCCGAGACGATCCGGCTCGTGATCGAGGGCGGCGTCGCGAGATGAGCCCGGTGATCGTCGGCAAGGCCCCGACCCAGGTCCGCGCCGTCTCCCGCCTGCTCGGCCGGGAGATCGAGCTGACGTGGGTCAACCCGCCGGTGTCGGCGTTCGAGGGCGGCTTCCTCATGGGCACCCGCGTGGTGCGCCGCGAACGCACCTTCCCGCTGGGCCCGGACGACGGCGAGCTGGTCTACGACGACGCCGGTCCCGTCGTCGACCGGTTCGTCGACACCGGCCTGACCCCGCTGACCCGCTACTACTACACGGTCTTCGCGTTCGACGGCGCCGACTACCACGCGGGCGAGGGTTCCCGCGCCAGCGCGCTGGCCACCGACGGCCACGGCCTCGCCGAGCGCCTCTACCGGCTGCTGCCGGCCGTGCACCAGCGCGAGGATCAGCCCCTGCGGCCGGACGAGGTGCACGCCCTCGATCCGCTGGTGCAGGAAGGGCTGCGGGTCCTGCCGCCGGAGCTGCGGGGGACCGGTCAGCTGCGCCGGTTCCTCGTCGCGGCGACCGCGCCGCTGGGGTTCATGCGCAGCACCGCCGAGGCGCTGCGCCAGCTCCACGATATCGACCGCGTGCCGCCGGAGTACCTCACGCTGCTGGCGGCGTTCCTCGACTGGCGCACCGACCGGACCCTGCCGGTCTACTCGCAGCGCAACGAGGTGCGGGCCGCGCCGCAGCTCTACCGGACCGTCGGCAGCGTCCCGAACCTGCGGTCCATCGTCACCCGCTACACCGGCTGGCAGATCAAGGTCGCCGAGTACGCGCAGCACATCAACCGGTCGCATCACGCCCCGCAGCAGAACGTCTTCGCGCTGCGGGAGACCGGCGCCGGCTGGCTCCCGGCGTCCGACGCCGCCGACCTGCTGGGTTTCGCGCCGCCCAACACCGGCGCCGGGCTGGCCTCGGTGACCGGCACGACCACCGGGCCGTTCGCGCTCGCCGCCGGCATGGAGCTGACGGTCGCCACGGACGGGGCCGG
>DASXRB010000048.1:0-4690 GCA_036506875.1 Kribbellaceae bacterium
AGCAGCATGACCAGCCGGTCGACGCCGATGCCGAGCCCGCCGGTCGGAGGCATCGCGTACTCCAGCGCGGACAGGAAGTCCTCGTCGAGCGACATCGCCTCGGCGTCGCCTGCGGCGGCCTTCAGGGACTGCTCGGTGAGCCGGCGGCGCTGCTCGACCGGGTCGATCAGCTCGGTGTAGGCCGTGCCGATCTCGGTGCCGAAGGCCACGAGATCCCAGCGTTCGGCGAGCCGCGGGTCGTGCCGGTGCACCCGGGTCAGCGGGGACGTCTCGACCGGGAAGTCGGTGTAGAAGACCGGATGGATGGTGGCCGGCTCCACCAGCGCGTCGTACAGCGCGAGCACGAGCTCGCCGGCGGACAGCTGGTGCCCGGTGCCGATGCCGTGCCGGGCGCAGATCGGGCGCAGCACGGACACCGGCGTGGCGGAGTCGATCGTCTCGCCGGTCGCCTTCGACACCGCGTCGTGGACGGTCACCACCGGCCACTCCGCGGAGATGTCGACCTCCTCGAACTCGCCGTCCCCGGCGGGTCGCAGGATCACCGGCTTGCCGAACACCGCGGTCGCGACCTCGAGGATCAGCTCGCGGGTGAGCTCGCGCATGACCGAGTAGTCCGCGTACGGCTGGTAGGCCTCGACCGAGGTGAACTCCGGGTTGTGGGTGGCGTCCGCGCCCTCGTTGCGGAAGTTGCGGTTCAGCTCGAAGACCTTGCCCATGCCGCCGACGCACAGCCGCTTCAGGAACAGCTCCGGCGCGATCCGCAGGAACAGGTCGGTGTCGTAGGCGTTGATGTGGGTGACGAACGGCCGGGCGTTCGCGCCGCCGTGCACGGCCTGCAGCATCGGCGTCTCCACCTCGGTGAAGCCGCGGATGGAGAAGCCGTCGCGCAGCGCCCGGACGGCGGTGCTGCGGCGGTGCAGCATCCGCAGCGAGTCCGGGTGCATGATCAGGTCGAGGTGCCGCTGCCGGACCCGGGCCTCGGGGTCGGTGAAGCCCTTGCGCTTGTCCGGCAGGGGATGCAGGCACTTGGCCGCCATCAGCCAGCCGGTCGCCGCGACCGTCAGCTCGCCGCGCCGGGTGGTGATCACCTCGCCGGTCACGCTGACGTGGTCGCCGATGTCGACCAGCCGCTGCCAGTTGCCTAGGGCAACGGAGTCGAGCCGGCCGGCGGACAGCATCACCTGCAGGTCGGCCTCGCCGTCGCGCAGGGTCGCGAAGCTCAGGTTGCCGTGGTCGCGCATCCGCAGCACCCGGCCGGTCGTCGAGACCTCCGCGCCGGTCCGGGTGTCCGGCGGCAGGCCGCTGTGGTCGGCGCGGATCGCGGCCAGCGTGTGGGTGGCCGGGACCGACGGCGGGTAGGGGTCGATGCCGGCGGCTGCCAGTCCGGCGAGCTTGCAGCGGCGGACCCGCTCCTGCTCGGTGAGCCTGCGCTCCGGCAGCGCCGGGCGGAGCAGCTCGTCCTCCTGCTCGCGGACCGCGCGGGCGAAGTTCTCGCCGTCCGCGGCGGTCACGACGTGGTGCTGTCCGGTGCCGCGCTGGTCCACCCGGGTCCACGGCCGCGGCGACGGCAGGAAGCCCTCGGCGACGCCGGCCGCCAGCATCACCAGGGCGAGCGAGCCGCTGCGCGGGTAGCAGACCAGCCGCGGCGACCAGCGCGGCAGGTACTTCGCGTTCGACAGGTACAGGCTCTCCAGCTGCCAGAACCGCGACGCCTGGGTCAGGAACGCGCTGGACAGCCGCAGCACCGGCCCGGCGCCGACCCGCTCGGCGTCGGCGAACACCTCCCGGAACACCGCGAAGTTCAGCGAGATCCGGTGCACGCCGAGGTCCTGGCAGGCCTCCACCAGCGAGGTCACCATGAACTCGGTCAGGCCGTTCACCGCGTCCGGGTCACGCCGCATCAGGTCGAGCGACACGCCCCGCACACCCCACGGGGCGAACGACAGCAGCCCGCGGACCGCGCCGTCCTCGTCGTACGCGAGGACCATCACGCAGCGCGCGTCGGTGGGGTCGCCGAGCCGGCCGAGCGCCATCGAGAAGCCACGCTCGGACTCCGAGCCGCGCCACTTCTCGGCCAGCCCGGACAGCTCGGCGAGCTGCGCGGCGCTCAGGTCGCCGTGCCGCACGACCTCGGCGCGGTAGCCGGCCCGCGAGACCCGGGTGACGGCCTGCCGGACCGGGCGCATGGTGCGGCCCTCGAGGCTGAAGTCGGCGACGTCGATGATCGCCTCGTCGCCCATCTGCAGCGCCCGCAGCCCGGCGTCGACGTACGCGTGGGCGCCCTCCTCGCTGGCCGACAGCACCGCCGGCGACCAGCCGTACGTCTTGGCCTCGTTCAGCCAGGCCTGGATGGCGCCGGGCCACGCGGTCGGGTCGCCGAGCGGGTCGCCGCTGGCCAGGGTGACCCCGGCGATCACCTGGTAAGTGATCGCGGAGTCGCCGGCCGGCGAGAACACCACGGCCTTGTCCCGCCGGGTCGCGAAGTACGACAGCGAGTCCCGCTCCCCGTACCGCAGCACGAGGCGCCGGACGGCCAGCTCCTCGGCCTGGCTGAGGTGCCGCACCTTGCGCACCGAGCGCAGGAAGATCGCGAACGCCACCATCAGCGACGCCGCCGAGATCGAGCCCACGATCAGCGCGACCCAGGCGTGGCCCTGGGTGCCGTTCTGCAGCGGGCCACTGCGGCCGAGCGCGGTGTTGACCGCCCAGACGACCCGGGTCCGCTGGTAGGTCAGGGTGTTCGGGAAGACCTCGGTGAGGATCACGCTGACGGTGCCGGAGATCAGCAGCCCGCCGGCCAGGGCCAGACCGGCCAGCCGGCGCGAACCCGGCGCCAGCCGGGTCGGGAACGCCCGCCGGACCCTCCACAGCAGCATGATCAGGATGGCCGTGAGCAGGATCTGCGCGCTGTCCGCGACGATGTCCAGCGGCGAGCTGGTGCCGAACTCGCGGATCAGGTTGGTGTCGGCGTCGACGGCCAGCGTGCTGGAGTCGATCACGATGATGCCCAGGCCGTTCAGCAGCCAGGCGACCTCGAACACGATCAGCACCCACAGCAGCGCGGCCCGCTTGCCGCGCAGCAGCGCGCTGCCGACCACCGCCAGGTAGACGGCCGGGAAGACGGTGTGCCCCGAGGGGATGCCGAAGATCTCGAAGACGCGGTCGACGGCGAGGACCAGGTCCTCGGCGAACAGGTGCAGGACGATCGCGAGGAACGACCAGATCGACGCGAGCACGACGGCCTTGCCGACCCAGCCGGCGAACCTGACCTGCCACTGGGGTAGTGGAGCTTCCGGGGGCACGCAGTGATCATTCCATCACTTCGGCCGTGTGCGACCCTGACTGCCATGGCGAGGACGGCGCGACGGTGGATCGTGCTGCCCGGGCTGGCCGAGACGGCCGAGGAGTTCGGCGCCGTCCGCGCCAGGACCCCCTCGTCGTACGACGTGGTGGTGGTCGACCCGTGGTGCACTCCGGTCACGGCGCCGCTGGACGTGCTGCGTCAGTTCGCGCGCGACGAGCCCGTCGGCGTGGTCGGGCACTCGATCGGCGGGCTGGCCGCGCTGCGCTGGGCGCTGGCCGCGCCGGGCGAGGTGGTCGCGCTGGTACTGGTGGACAGCTCGCTGCCGACCGAGGACGGGCGGACCGCGTTCTACCCGGGACGGCGCGGGGACCGGGCGGTGCGGCACGCGCTGCGCGGGCTCGGCCGGGCCGGGCTGCCGGGGCTGCTCGGCCCCGTCTCGCGCGACCTGCTGCTGTGGCTCAGCACCCGGTCGGGGCGGGACCCGCTGCGCCGGATGACGGTCCGGGAGCGGTACGGCGCGAGCGACTCGTGGCTGCGGTTCTGGGACGAGCTGGCCGCCAGCTGGCCGCTGGCCAGGGAGGTCGGCACGCTGCTCGACGATGGCGCGCGGCCGCCGGCCGGGACGATCCAGCTGGTCGCGGGCGGGTCGCGGCTGGCCCGGCTCGGGAACCGCTGGCTGCACGGGCAGTACAAGCTGTCGCGGCGGATCGGTTCGCGGCTGGAGGTGCTGCCGGACGCGGCGCACCTGGTGCACATCGACCGACCGGACGCGATCGCCGCCGCGATCGTCGAGGCGACGACCGGCTGACCCCCTCGATCCCATTCATCGGGCCCTTGTGACCCGGCGTGTCGCCGTTCATCGGTCCCTTGTGACCACGGGCTGTGTAGGCGATCCCCAGCGATCATCGACCGCGAGACGCGCTACGGACCACGAACCAACCCACGCCCACATGGCTGGGGCAGGACACGCCGAGCGATCGGCGTGGTCACAAGGGCCCGATGAACGGCGACACGCCGCGTCACAAGGGCCCGATGAACGGTGTTGGTCGGCTCGCTGTGCCGGACGCGAGGTCGACGGCGAGCGCGTCGGGGAAGGCCAGGCCCGCCCAGAACGCGCCCGGGTCCGGGAGGCCGGTCGCGGCCGCCAGCCATATGGTCAGGGCCATGCCGTGGGTCGCGATCACCACGGCGCGGTCGCCGGCCGCCGCGACGTGCTCCGCGACACCGGCGGCGAAACGTCGTACGACGTCGGCTCGGGGCTCCCAGCCGGGGTGGTCCGTGCCGGCGACGTACGCCCGCCGGGCGGTGCGGAAGTCGTCCGCGTAGGCCTCGTCGCGTCGTACCTCGTCGAAGCGCGGGTCGCTCACCGCCACGCCTGCCGGGGCC
>DASXRB010000049.1:0-1513 GCA_036506875.1 Kribbellaceae bacterium
CCCCGCCGGCGCTACGGCGCCCGACCTGGGCACGTGCCGGCTCGGCGACTACAACTCCAACCGCTCGGAGTCGTGGCTTGCCGTCAAGCCCGGCACCGAGGATCTCGTCGGCGCGTCGAAGTTCTTCTTCGAGAAGTACTCGACGTTCTATGACTTCCATCTCGGCTCGTACTACATGCCGAGCGGCACGCCAGTGTCGAACTCCCAGGTGACCGGCTACGACTGCGTCTCCACCGGCACGCAGTCCAGCCCTCCGAGCTGGACCAACAACACAGACCCCAACGTCGACTTCGACACGCAGGGGCGTGTGTACCAGGCGACACTTCCCTTCAACGCCTACTGGGTCAACCTCCACCCCAACGGCGCGATCGCAATCTCCTACAGCGACGACCTGGGTCGCACCTGGCAGGACGGCAACGGCGGGAATTACCTGAGCCTGCTCCCGAACTCGACCAGCCTGAGCCTGGGTGACGTGGTCGACAAGCAGTGGATCGCCGTCAACCACATCGCCGGCAATCAGTTCCAGGACCACGTCTATGCGATGTGGGCGGTGTTCAACGGCGTCAACACCGTCGAGGTCTTCTTCTCCAAATCCGTCGACCGTGGGCAAACCTTCACGGCCGCGCGTCGGATCACCCCGCCCAGCGCGGTCGGGCCGGCAGTTACGTACGTCTACCCGGAGATCGACGCCGACGGCAACCTGTTCGTCTCAGTGGCGGCCTTCAAAGCCCAGGGTTCGAGCGACGCCGAGCTGTGGGTCGCCAAATCCAGCGATGACGGCAGCACCTTCACCTGGTACGACACCGGCCAGCGAGCTCACGGCACGCCTGGTCCGGACCTGCCGAACACCACGTTCCGCGACGGCATCCTCGAGAACTTCGCCGCCAGCCCGACGTACGCCAATCACGCCTACCTGGCGTACGAGGACTGGGACGGCACCCAGATGGACGTCAAATTCACGCAGACGACCGACGGCGGCGTGACCTGGAGCGCGCCGGTCGTGGTCAACGATGCGGCGAACTCTTCGACGACCGACCAGTTCCAGCCTTCGGTGGCGGCTGGTCCGAACGGAGCCGTCGCCGTCGCCTTCTACGACCGCCGCATGGCCTGCCCGTCGGGTCGGAGCATTCGGCCGGAGGACGTCGGCCGCGAGAACTTCTGCATCGACCTCTCGGTGCAGCCGTTCAAGGATGCCGGCTCGGGCGCCGTCGCAGTCGGGGCGAACATCCGGGCCTCCAACTTCACCTGGGACCCGATGGAACCCGCACAGCACGTCGACGGCATCGGCCAGATCGCGTGCGCGTCGCACCGCGACCCCTGCCTCGTGCGCGCCTTCATCGGCGACTACTTCGGACTCGCCATCTCCGGCGGCAACATCTACACGCTGAGCGTCTCGACGCACTACCCGTCGAACGTCACCGCCGACGAGGGCGGCAAGGTCTACTACCAGCAGCAGGTCCTGGCCACGATTCCTCGTTCGTCGGTCGCGACCGGCTTCTGAACTTCGGAGAGC
>DASXRB010000050.1:0-1742 GCA_036506875.1 Kribbellaceae bacterium
TCTGCTCGCCGCGGCCCAGGCCGATGCCGGCTGGCGGGTCGCGAACCCGGCCCGGCTCGACCTCGCCGACCTGCCCGCGCTGCTCGACGGTGCCGGCGTGGTCGTCGTCCGGCTGCTCGGCGGCAAGCGCGCCTGGGAGGAGGGTCTGGACGCCGTCATCGCCTCCGGCGTACCCGCGGTCGTGGTCAGCGGCGAGGCCGCTCCGGACGCGGAGCTGATGTCGATGTCGACGGTTCCGGCCGGCGCGGTGACCGAGGCGCTGGCGTACCTGCGCGAGGGCGGCGCGGCGAACCTGGCGAACCTGGCCGGCTTCCTGCGCGACACCGTGCTGCTGACCGGTGACGCATTCGACCCACCGCGGCCGCTGCCGTCGTACGGCGTGCGCGGCGGCCGGGCCTTCGAGCCGGACGGCCGTCCCGTCGTGGGGATCGTCTACTACCGGGCGCACGAGATCAGCGGGAACACCGCGTTCGTCGACGCGCTCGCCGCCGCCGTCGAGGCCAAGGGTGCGCAGCCGCTGCCGGTGTTCTGCGGCACGCTGCGCGGGCTCGACCCGGAGCACGCGGACAACCGCGCGCTGTTCGACCTGCTGCGGCGGTGCGACGTGCTGGTCACCACGCTGCTCGCGGCCGGCGGCGCCGTCGCCGCCGACGCGTCCGCGGGCGGTAGCGAGGACGCCTGGGACGCCGGCGCGCTGGCCGCCCTCGACGTGCCGATCGTGCAGGGCCTCGCGCTCACGTCGACCCGCGAGCAGTGGCTCGCCAGCGACGCCGCGGTCAGCCCGCTGGACGCCGCCACACAGGTCGCGATCCCCGAGTTCGACGGGCGGCTGATCGCGGTCCCGTTCAGCTTCAAGGAGCACGACCCTGAAGACATGGGCGGGCTCGCGCGCTATGTTCCAGACCCGGAGCGGTGTGACCGGCTGGCCGGGATCGCCGTCGCGCAGGCGAGGCTGCGGCACGTACCGGCGAACGAGAAGCGGCTGGCCGTCGTGCTCTCGTCGTACCCGACCAAGCACGCGCGGATCGGCAACGCGGTCGGCCTGGACACCCCGGCCAGTGCGGTGGTGCTGCTGCGCGAGCTGAAGGCGGCCGGGTACGACCTCGGCGACCTGGACGTGGACGGCCTCGAAGGGGACGGGCTGATCCACCGGCTGATCGCGGCCGGCGGGCACGACGTGGACTGGCTCACCGACGAGCAGCTGGCGAACGCGGTCGCGAAGGTGCCGCCGGCGACGTACCGGACCTGGTTCGAGCGGCTGCCCGAGTCGTTGCGCGAGGCGATGACCGAGGCGTGGGGCGAGGCCCCGGGGGAGCTGTACACCGACCCGTCCGGGGCGATCGCGCTGGCCGCGCTGCGGTTCGGGAACGTCGTGCTGATGATCCAGCCGCCACGCGGGTTCGGGGAGAACCCGGTCGCGATCTACCACGATCCGGACCTGGCGCCGTCGCACCACTATCTCGCCGCCTATCGCTGGCTGGAGGCTCATGAGGACGAGGGCGGGTTCGGGGCGCACGCGATGGTGCACCTGGGCAAGCACGGGACCCTGGAGTGGCTGCCCGGCAAGGGCATCGGGCCGGCCGCGGACTGCGCGCCGGACGCGGTGCTCGGCAACCTGCCGATGGTGTACCCGTTCATCGTCAACGACCCCGGTGAGGGCACCCAGGCCAAGCGCCGCGCGCACGCGGTGATCGTGGACCACCTGGTGCCGCCGATGGCGCGCGCCGAGACGTACGGCGACA
>DASXRB010000051.1:0-6631 GCA_036506875.1 Kribbellaceae bacterium
GTCAGGTACTGCCACATCACCGAGTGCCACAGCACCGTGGTCGTGCCCGCGTCCGGCGAGAGCCCGCGCACGAACGACACCGCGTCCTGCCGGTGCACCACCGCGGGCACCTCCCGGGCGATCCGCAGCGCACCGCGCAACCGTGCCAGCCGGTCCGCCTGGTCGGGCCACACGTACGACGTGAGCGTGAGCGCGCCGTCCTCGGTCACCGGGTCGACCGGCGCGATGTCCGCGCCCTCCCGCGACACGACCGCCAGGTCCGGCCACGGCGTCAGCGGCTCACCCTGCCAGGCACCGGCGAGCCGCACCGGGCTGGACGGATCACCCGACCAGCCGCCGGCCGCGTCGCCGTACGCAAACCGGTCCGCGCGCAGGTTCAGCCCGGCGCTCGCCCCGATCTCGAACAGCCGCACCGGCAGCCGGAACGACTCCCCGATCCGCAGCAGCCCGCCCATCAGCGCGGCGGCCCGGCCGACCTCGTTGGTCTGCGGCGGCTGCTCCAGCCAGACCCGGATCTCGACACGGCGCGACTCCAGCACCTGCTGGAACGCGTCCCAGCCGAGCACCGGGTCCCACTCCCCGCCCGCGCTGGGGTAGAACGCGGCCAGCTCCGGCACCTGACCGGACAGCACCAGCCGGTGCACGCCGCCGAGCAGCCGCAGCGCCAGCGCCGAAGGACCGGTGTCGTTCTCGTGCCCGCGCAGCACCGGCCGCGCCTGACCGCCGAGCTCGTAGTCGTCGGCGAGCAGCCGCAGCAGCTCGCCGTACATCGGTGATCCGAGCTCGTCACAGGCCTCCGCCTGCCGCCGCAGGGCATGCAGAACGTCCACGCGGCGACTCTAGGTCAGGCGGTCGAGGACCGCCTTCGCGACGGTCGCGGCGTGCTCGTCCTCCAGCGGAGCGTCGCCGCCGTCGGTCAGGTAGAACACGTCCACGCACTCGCCGCCGAGGGTGCTGACGTGCGCGGACCGGATGTCGGCACGCGCGGAGGCGAGAGCCGCGCACACGTCGTACACCAGTCCGGACCGGTCGTGGGCGCGCACCTGCAGCACGGTCGCGGTGTCGGACACGTCCGGCAGCAGGTCGACCCGGGCCGGCGGGCGGCTCTCGGACGTGCCGGCGTCCCGCGCGGCCAGCCGTCGTACCACAGCGGCGTCGTCGCGCAGCGCCACCGCGAGCCGCTCGCGCAGCCGGACCGGGTCCGGCGGCTCGCCGCCGAGCAGCCACTGCGACAGGCCCAGCCCGCGCGCCGGCTCGGCGTCCATCGACGCCGACCGCACCCGCAGCCGCTCCAGCGCGAGCACCCCGGCGACCGTGGCCAGCGCCCCGATCCGGTCCGGTACGGCGACCACCACTCGCGTCTCCCCGTGCAATTCGCCGACCTCGACGCCGATCTCGCCGACCCCATGCACGGCGTGCAGCGGCGGTAGGTCGAGCCGGGCCGGCTCCTGCCAGCGCAGTCCCCCGCCGCCCAGCTCGGCGCGCACCCGGCGGCACAGGTCCGCGACCAGCCGCATTCGCCAGGTGCTGGACGCGACCGAGCCGGCCGCGCGGCCGTCGGCGTAGGTGAGCGCCTCCAGCAGGTCGAGGGTCTCGGCGTCGCCGAGCAGGCTCGCCACCAGGTCGACGGTCATCGGGTCGTCCAGATCGCGCCGGGTCGCGGTCTCCGACAGCAACAGGTGGTGCCGGACCAGCCGCTCGACCACCTCGGCGTCGGCGGGCGCGAAACCCCAGCGCTCGCACACCGCGCGGGCCACCGGTGCGCCGGCCGCGCTGTGGTCGCCGCCGGCCGCCTTGCCGAGGTCGTGCAGCAGCGCGGCGACCACCAGCAGGTCGGGCCGTCGTACGTCGCGCAGCGTCCCCGACGCCTCCACGCAGGTCTCGAGCAGGTGCCGGTCGACGGTGAACCGGTGCACCGCAGAGCGCGGAGGCCGGTACCGGATCGCCGCCCACTCCGGCAGGATCCGGTCGACGTAGCCGGCCTGGTCCAGCGCCTCCCACACCTCCAGCAGGCCCGGCCCGGCGCCGAGCGTCGCACACAGCAGCCGCTGCGCCTCCGCGGGCCACGGCTCGGGGATCGCCGCGCTCTCCCGGGCCAGCCGCGCGCACACCGCGGGCGACAGGCCCAGGCGGCGGTCGGCGGCGACCGCCGCGGCGCGCAGCGCCAGCAGCGGGTCCCGGTCCGGCCGCGCGGACGGCAGCAGCACCACCTCGCCCTCGTGCACCGCGACCCCGTCGTCCACCGCGAGCAGCAGCGGCCCGCCGGTGCGGGCCCGGGCCCGCCGGGACGCGGGCTTCGTGTCCAGGACCTCCACCCGCCGCCAGGACACGTCGCTCACGTACGCCAGCGACCGGCCGCTGGCGTAGACCCGGCGCAGCAGCGCGTCCCGGTCGGCCAGCCCGATCCCGCGCGCCACGTCCCCGGCCACCTCCGCGACCAACCGGTCCGTGGCCCGCCCGGCCACGTCGTGCAGCACGTCGCGCACGTCGAGCAGCTCGCGCCGGGCGCGCTCCACGACCGGGTGCGGTACGTCGACCAGCCAGGACGCGACCAGCGCACGCAGCACGACGGCGTCCCGCAGGCCGCCGTACGCCTCCTTGAGGTCCGGCTCGGCCAGGTGCGCGAGCTCCCCGACCATGACGGCCCGCTCCCGGCAGGTCGCGGCCAGCTCCGGCAGCCGGGTCCGGGCGTTGCGGCGCCAGTCGGCCATCAGCACCGAGCGCAGCCGGAGGGTGAGGCCCGGGTCGCCGGCGACGTGCCGGCCGTCCAGCAGGCCGAGCGCCACCCGCAGGTCGCCGGCCGCGGCGTCCCGGGCCTCGTCGACGGTGCGCACGCTGTGGTCGAGCCGGGTGCGCGCGTCCCACAGCGGGTACCAGATCCGCCGGGCCAGCTCGTCGGTGTCCACGCCGTCGGGACGGTCGTCGGCCAGCACCAGCATCACGTCGAGATCGCTGTACGGCGACAGCTCGCGCCGGCCGTACCCGCCTACCGCGACGAGGGCGATGCCCTCGGTGGTCGCACCGAGGGCATCGCACGCGTTCGCCAGCAGCAGCTGCAGCAGGCCGTCTGCCTCGTCGGCCCGCTGCCGCCGCCTTCGCATCATCGGAGCGCGCCGCTAAAGGGCATCCGCGTCACGCTCACCGGTCCGGACCCGGACGATCGTGTCGACCGGGGTGACCCAGACCTTGCCGTCGCCGATCCGGCCGGTCTGCGCGGCCTTCACCAGTACGTCCACGACCTCGCCGGCGTCACCGTCCTCGACCACGATCTCGAGCCGGACCTTCGGCACCAGGTCCACCTCGTACTCCGCACCGCGGTAGACCTCGGTGTGCCCCTTCTGGCGGCCGTACCCGCTGGCCTCGGTGACCGTCATCCCGGTCACCCCGAACTGCTCCAGCGCGGCCCGGACGTCGTCGAGCTTGTGCGGCTTGACCACCGCGGTCACGAGCTTCATGCGTTCGCACCTTCCTTCTCACTGGCGACCTTCGAGTTCAGCTCGGGCTTGGCGGCCACGCTGTGGCCACGCAGCCCGGAGGTGACCAGCTCGTAGGCGGTCTCGGCGTGCTCGATCTGGTCGATACCGGTGATCTCGTCGTCCTCCTTCAGGCGGAAGCCGATGGTCTTGTCGATCACCAGCGCGAGGATCCACGCCACCGCGAACGAGTAGACACCGACGATCAGGTTCGCGAGCGCCTGCCGTCCGAGCTGAGTCGCACCACCACCGTAGAACAATCCGTCGACCGCGGCCGGAGCGGCGGCGCTGGCGAACAGGCCGATGCTCAGCGAGCCGAGCAGACCGCCGACGAAGTGCACACCGACGACGTCGAGCGAGTCGTCGAAGCCGAGCCTGTACTTCAGCGACACCGCGAGGGCGCAGACGCCACCGGCGAGCAGGCCGACCACGATCGCGCCGAGCGGGGTGATCGAGCCACACGACGGGGTGATCGCGACCAGGCCGGCGACAGCACCGGACGCGAGGCCGAGGCTGGTGGCCTTGCCGTGCCGGATCCGCTCCACGACCAGCCAGCCGATCACCGCGGCGGCGGTGGCGACCTGGGTGTTCACGAACGTGACCGCGGCGGTCTGGCCGGCGGCCAGCGCGGATCCGGCGTTGAAGCCGAACCAGCCGAACCACAGCAGCCCGGCGCCGAGGAACGTGAGCGGCAGGCTGTGCGGCCGCATCGGGTCCTTCTTCCAGCCGATCCGCTTGCCGAGCACCAGTGCGACACCGAGCGCGGCGGCACCGGCGTTCAGGTGGACCGCGGTACCACCGGCGAAGTCGAGCGCCTTGATCTTGTCACCGATGAAGCCGCCGTTGCCGTCGTTGAGGTACCACACCGAGTGCGCGACCGGGAAGTACACCAGGCTGGTCCAGCCGACGACGAAAGCGATCCAGCCGCGGAAGGTCGCCCGGTCGGCGATCGCGCCGGAGATCAGCGCGGGCGTGATGATCGCGAACATCAGCTGGAACGCCACGAACGCGAGGGTGGGGATCTGATGACCCTCCGGGCCGATGACCGCGTCGGCGGACAGCAGCCCCTTCAGGCCGAGCGTGGACGAGTCGCCGATCACGTGCCCGGTATCTCCGGCGAACGTGTACGAGTATCCGTACAGGACCCAGAGAACGGTCACGACGGCGATGGTGATCCCGCTCATCATCATCATGTTCAGCACGCTCTTCACGCGCACCATGCCGCCGTAGAACAAGGCCAGGCCAGGCGTCATCAGTAACACCAGGGCGGAGGCTGCCAGGACCCATGCGGTGTCGCCGGTGTTGATCTCCATCGTGAATCCCTTTCGTCGTACGTCGTCTCTCGTCGTACGCAGAGACCGGGCGGAAGAGTCGCGTCACGTCGGCGGGACGGCGCCGCTCCGGCACATCCCGAACGATGGCGGCACGGCGTTTCGGCGGATGTCGCCGGATGTTTCGTGCGTGTGACAAAGCGCCCCGGATGATGACGTGCGAATGACGACGGGGTTTACTCAGGCATGATCCAGGGGTGAAACTTCTGTGCCGGCGTCCGGCACGAACCGGACGTTTGTCACACGGGGCCGACCGCCACGGCCAGTAAACGGACAGGTACCAACCGTCAGATCGGTGGGTACCCGACGATGAGCGGAGACTGGCAATGCGGACTGAGGCTGCGAACAGGGGGCACGCCAAACGGGGGCGACCGCGGGATCCAGATGCCGAACCACGCATCCGCGCCTGTGCGGTCGAGCTGCTGCTCGAGCGTGGTTTCGACCGGATGACCGTCGACGACGTCGCCGAGGCGGCGGGTGTGGGCAAGGCGACGATCTACCGGCGCTGGCCCAGCAAGGAACAGCTCGCGTACGACGCGCTGACGCACCTGTTCGACATCGAGGTGCCGGAGCCCGACACCGGGTCGTACGAGGAGGACATGCGCCAGCTGTTCCAGCACACCGTGGGACTGGTGAACACCGACATCGGGCGCGCGATGATCCGGCTCGGGGTCAGCGAGGCGATCCGGGACCCGGTTGCCGCGGGCATCTACAAGCGCTTCCTGCAGCGCCGGGTCGAGGAGGCGAGCGCCCGCGAGCAGCGCGCCCGCAAGCGCGGCGAGCCTCTGCGCGAGTTCGACTCCGCGCTGGTCGTCGAGTGGCTCACCGGGCTGTTCGTGATCCGCGTGGTGACCGGTTCGCCGATGCCGACCGCCGACGACGTCGACGAGATGGTGCGGCTCACGCTGCACGGCGTGATGCGGCACGACTGAGGGCGGGGTCAGCTCAGCTGGCCGAGGGCGACCGCGCCGCCGCCGTAGCCGGCGACCTGCAGCACGTGGCCGGACCAGATGTCCCAGGCCAGGATCCAGTCGCCGGCGACACTGCGGGACTCGAGCAGAACGGTGTGGTCGTCGTACCAGCCGAGCAGGTCGCAGCAGCCCTCCGGCCGGGTGCCGGTGTCGCCGCCAGGCATGGCGAGCAGCGCCCCGGCGGTCGCGCTGCGCGCGTCCACCACCGCCACCATCGCAACGCCGCTGCCGAGCCGCTGCAGCTCGGGCAGCGCCGCGGGCACGAACGCCCGCGCGGCCAGCGTGGTGACCGTGAACGTCGCGCCGGACCACCGCCGCACCGGCAGGTCGGCCGGCAGCTGGGCGTGCCGGTGGCCGTCGGGGTCGAACCGCACCAGCGCCTCGCGGCCGCCGACGGCGTCGAGCGCCATCGGCGGGGTGGCCGCGAACGGGTCCGGGTTCGCGTCGGTCGCGAACACCTGCTGGCCGTTGGTGATCCCGGGCACCACGAGCACGGTGCCGGACGCACCGCTGGCCAGCAGGGTGTCGCCGGACGGCATCCAGGCGACGTTGCGGACCAGCATGTGCGGCAGCGCGATGCGCTCGGGCGTTCCGGTGGTGGTGTCCAGCACGACCACCGCGTCCGGCTGCGGGAACGCCACCAGCGTCCCGGCCGGCGAGACCGCGGTCGTGGTCAGCGGCTCGAACTCGTTGCCCGCGGCATCCCTCACCGGCAGCAGATCCACCTCCGCGGTCGCCCAGCGGCCGCGGGCGCTCATCACCACCGGCTGGTAGTGGCCCGCCGAGACCTGCCGCAGCAGCACCGCGCCGACCCGGCTCACCGGCCGCGCGCGCAGGTCGGGCAGGTCGCCTGACG
>DASXRB010000052.1:0-1510 GCA_036506875.1 Kribbellaceae bacterium
TGGCGCTCCGCCCGGACGACGACGTGACCGGCAGGATCCAGGAGCTCACCGGCGGGCTCGGCGCGGACGTCGCGATCGAGGCGGTCGGGGTGCCGTCGACGTTCGAGCTGTGCACGTCGCTGGTCCGCCCGGGCGGGCGGGTCGCCAACGTCGGCGTGCACGGCGCCCCGGCGACGCTGCACCTGGAGTCGCTGTGGATCCGCGACGTCACGATCACCACCGGGCTGGTGGACACACACACCACCCCGCTGCTGCTGCGGATGCTGTCCGCCGGCCAGCTGTCCCTGCCCGGTCTGGTCACGCACCGCTTCGGCCTCGGCGAGATGCAGGACGCGTACGACGTGTTCTCGCGCCCGGCCGAGACCGGGGCGCTGAAGGTGGCCCTGTTCACGGATGAGTCGCTGCACCATGTCACGGGATGACGTGGTGCTGCCAGGCGCGGGCGATCGCGACGTGCTGCTGCGCGCCGCGGTTGCCGCGCCGTCCATGCACAACACCCAGCCGTGGCGGTTCCGGTTCGCCGGCACGGTCGTCGAGGTGCACCGGGACCGGGTGCGGGAGCTGCCGGCCGAGGACCCGGAGGGCCGGATGCTGCACCTCGGCCTCGGCGCCGCGATCTTCAACCTGCGGGTCGCCGCGGCTCACCTGAGGTACGGGGCGGACGCGCGCTACGTGCTCGACCCCGGCCGGCCAGACCTCGTCGCCGAGGTCGAGCTGGTCGCCGGCGGGCCGGAGACCCCGCAGCTGGCCGCGCTGTTCGCCGCCGTTCCGGAGCGCCGCACCAACCGCAACCCGTACACCGATCAGCGGCTGCCCGCGCAGGTGCGCGAGCTGCTCAGCCTGACCGCCGGCACCGAGGGTACTGAGCTGCGCTGGGTCGACGAGCCCAGCCGGCTGCACTGGCTGCGGATGGCGATCGCAGACGCGAACGTGGAGGACGACTTCGACGAGGGTCGCACCGCCGAGCGCCGCCAGTGGGTCGGCGGTGACCGCGACGCCGAGGGCGTGCCGGCCAGCGCCCTCGGCCCGCGGCCCCGCAGCCGCAGGGCGCCCGTCCGCGACCTCGGCGCGACCCCGTTCGACAACCGCCGGCCGTCGGCGGACTTCGAGGCCTCGCCGCAGCTCGCCGTACTGTCAACCCGCCGCGACGGTCCCGCCGAGTGGCTGCGGGCCGGACAGGCGATGGAGCGGGTGCTGCTGGAAGCCACCGCGCACGGCGTCGCCACCTCGCTGCTCAACCAGGCGATCGAGCACAGCCGGCTGCGCTGGCTGGTCCGCGACCCGCTCGGCGCGTGGTCGAGACCACAGGCCGTGATCCGGTTCGGCTACGGCCCGCCGGTGCCCGAGACCCCGCGCCGCGCCCTGGCCGACGTCGTACTGCCCCCGGAGCCGGAGCCAGAGCCTGGCGAGGCCGCCGACGCGTCCACCGAGCCGGAGTCATGAGCCGTCTGGCCGCGCTGTGCTGCTGCGGCGCCGGCTCGCGAACTGAGCCGGCGCCGCGGGGCGAACT
>DASXRB010000053.1:0-3890 GCA_036506875.1 Kribbellaceae bacterium
GAGCACCGCCGAGCAGGTGGCCGCTGGTCCCGGCGCCGACCGGGAAGTTCACCATCTGCACCGCGAACACGAACGCGGCGGTGAGCCCGGCCAGCGCCGGACCGCTCTCGCGCAGCTCGTGCTCGGCCCGTCGCAGGCTGATCCCGACCGCTCCGGCAGCGATCGCTCCGGTCGCGATCGACGTCGGCGCATCCAGGAAACCGTCCGGTACATGCATACCGGCATTATTTTCCAGATGCGACTCAGTTGCAAGACTTGTTGCGACTGAGTTGCAGGAACGCTGTCCGCGACCCGGCTCACAGGCGCCCGCACCCGCTGTCGGCGTCCGCTGCCAGAATGCGGCGCATGCCGATCACCAACCCATGGCTCGCGGGTCCCGCATCGACCGCCCGGCTGCCGCGTGAGCGGCTGGAGGAACGCATCCTGAACCTGCTGTCCAGCCAGAACATGTGCGTGCTGGCGACCAGCGGCCCGGACGGCCCGGCGGCCACGCCGGTGCGCTACTACTCGCTCGGCCTCGAGCTCATGTTCACCGCGTCACCGCGCTCGCCGAAGATGCGGAACCTGCGCGCCGACCCGCGGATCTCGGCCGGCATCTTCGCACCGCTGGTCGGCCAGGCGAGCAGCCGGGGCGCGCAGCTGTTCGGCACCGCGCGGACACTCGAGTACGACGACCCGGCAGCGGCGCCGTACTGGGAGGCCTTCCGCTGGCAGTCCGACCACGTCGAGTCCGGCCGCTCGCTCGACGAACCGCCGCGCGACGCGCTGACCGTGGTGAGGCCGGACCGGATCGTCTACACCGAGCACTGGCTCCGCCGGGAGGGCTTCGCGGCGCGGCAGCTCTGGCGTCGCGGGTGAGCATCCCGGCCGTCGTCCGGGCGCTGGTCGTGGCGCGGGCCGGCGACGGCGCTGGTCACGGGGTACGTGCTGCTCGGTGCCGGGGCTCGGCGGGTGGGATGGCCTACGCGGGGCCGTACCCCAGAACCGCTGTGCGCGAGGGGTCGCAGCTCGTCCTTCCCTCACCGTCGACGCCGCCATGACGACCAGGCAAGACAAATTCCGGCGACCCGCGGTAGCTTGACTCGCCGCCTTCGTGGTGGCTGACGGGCTGTGGTGCTCGATGGCCTCTTGCAGCAGGCTGTCGAGCACCACTCGGTGGCATAGGTCACGAAAGCGGCGGCCGGCTCAGAACGCGTGGGCCAGCAGCTCGCCGAAGAGTTCGTGTTCGTCCACGTCGAGGCCGCGGGCGGTGAACCAGGTGCAGATGTTGTGGCAGTCGCGCATCAGGAAGTCCATGCCCTGGGGGTTGCCGACGATGTCGACGACCTGGGGCAGGTCGATCAGCACGACACGGTTGCCTTGGGCAAGGATGTTGTACGGCGACAGGTCGCCGTGTGCGAGGCCCGCCCGGGCCAGCTCGGCCATGGCGTCGCGGAGCTGGTCGAAGTACGACCGCAGCAGCTCGCCGCGTGGCCGGACCTGGGCCAGCCGCGGTGCCGCGGCCACGCCGTCGCCGTCCGGGTCGGTGATGAACTCCATCAGGATCTCGGTGCCGTCGATCTGCACCGGATACGGGACCGGCACGCCGGCGGTCCAGAGCCGGCACATCGCATCCCACTCCGCGTAGGCCCACTGCCCGGCCGCGACCGCGCGGCCGTGGGCGGTCTTCCTGGCCAGCGCGCGGGTGTCGCGGGTGTTGCGGGTCCGCCGGCCCTCGGTGTACGACGTGCTGCGGTGGAACGAGCGGTGCTCCTCGGAGCGGTACCGCTTGGCCGCCATCAGCACGCCGCGCCCGCCGGGGACGGCACGTTCCAGCAGGAAGACGTCGGCTTCCTTGCCGGTCTTGAGGACGCCGAGCTCGGTGTCGATCGCGGCCTGTTCCGTCACGACCCAGTCGGGCCATGGATCCGGGCCGCGAGAACCGCGCTCGACGTCCAGCCAGGTGGTCCAGCGCTGCCCCTCGCCAGGGCCCTCGAGCTGTTCGAACTCGAAGACGAAGCGCTGATCGTAAATGTCAGAAAGGTCTTGCTCGGTGTTGACGTCGTACGACATCGAGGGTGCTCCTGAGAGGTGAGATCGGAAGGCGGACAGCGCACAGCGCCCGCACCACGGCGGTAGACATGTCGACGCCTCCCTCACGCTCAGGCAGCACCACACCGGTGACTGCGGCAACGGACCCCAGCATGCGGGCCGGGATCCGCGTGCCGCAACCGGTTTTCCGGCCGGGGATCAGGCCGCGAAGTGCTTCCCGATGACGGGCGCCGTGGCCTCCGGGTCGATGTCGTGGTTCTCGCCGCCGGACAACCGCACGTGCCGCCCGTGCGGCAGCGCGCCGGCGAGCGCGATCGCCCACTCCTCCATCGGTCCCCAGGCCTTCGCGCCGTTCAGCACGACCGCCGGCACCGCCACCGCGGCCAGCTCGGCGGCGGTCGGCGCGGCCGGCCCGGTGATCGTGGTCTCGTACGCCAGCGTGGGCGCCATCGCCTCCAGCGCCGGCCGGAACGGCGCGTTGCGCAGCCCGGCGACCAGCTCCGCCGGCAGGCCGACGACCTCGGTCTGGAACAGCTCGACGGCGTCGCCCCGCCGCCCGGCGGCGACCAGCCCCGCGAGCCGATCCGGCATGTCCGCCGTCGCCACATCGGCACCGACCCGGTACGGCGCCTCGTACAGCGCCAGGCTGCGGATCGCCGCCCCTGCCACGGCTGCCTTCAGCGCGAGCACGGCCCCGGACGAGAACCCGAACACGTTCGCCGGGCCGCCGTCCACGGCCGCGATCACCGCGGCCAGGTCCTCGATCTCGCGCTCGACGGCGTACGGCGCGGTGTCACCGCTGTCGCCCTTGCCCCGCCGGTCGTACGTGACCACCGTGAACCGGTCCTCCAGCAGCTTCGCCAGCGGGGCGCACGTCGTACGGTCGTTGAACGCCCCCGTCACGAAGACGACCGGCGCGCCGCTGCCGGCCTGCTCGTACGCGATCCGGGTGCCGTCGGCGGACGTCGTGGTGTACATGGTGTCTCCTCCAGGTCGGTGTCAGGACTGCCTTCTGACCCACCGACGAACGCCCGGGCCGCAGACAGACACCAGCGGCGGACTCTTCTACGAGCTGAGCTCAGCCAGCCGCCGCTCGAGGTGGGCGCGCTCGCCGGCGGTGGGCGCGAGCTCGATCGCCCGCCGGTACGACGAGGCCGCCTCGTCCGCGCGGCCGAGCCTGCGCAGCAGATCGGCCCGTACGGCGTACAGCAGGTGGTACTCGCGCAGCTCGCGCGCCTCGACCAGCGCGTCGACCAGACGCAGACCCGCCTGCGGACCGTCGGCCATCCCGACCGCGACGGCGCGGTTGAGCTCGACCACCGGCGAACCGGCCAGCCGGGCCAGCTCGCCGTAGAGCGCCGCGATCTGCGGCCAGTCGGTCTCGGACGCGGTCGCCGCGGTGGAGTGGCAGGCCGCGATCGCCGCCTGCACCTGGTAGGGCCCGGGTCGGCGCATCAGCAACGCGCGTTCCAGGGCCTCCTCGCCTTCGGCGATCGCCGCGCGGTCCCACCGGGTGCGGTCCTGCTCGTCCAGGGTGACCAGGACGCCGCCGGCATCGACGCGGGTGGCGCGGCGCGCGTGGTGCAGCAGCATCAAGGCGAGCAGGCCGAGCACCTCGGGCTCGTCCGGCATCAGCTCGGCCAGCAGCCGGGCCAGCCGGATCGCCTCGTCGCACAGGCTCTCCCGGACCAGGTCCTCGCCCTGTGTCGCGGCGTACCCCTCGTTGAACAGCAGGTAGACCACGGCGAGCACTCCGGCCAGCCGCTCGGGAAGTAGGTCGCGGGGCGGGACCTGGTACGGGATGGCGGCGGTCTGGATCCTGCGCTTCGCGCGGACCAGGCGTTGCGACATCGTCTGCT
>DASXRB010000054.1:0-5733 GCA_036506875.1 Kribbellaceae bacterium
TAGCGGAGGCGCAGCCTGTTCTGGCAGAGCCGGTCCAGTCCGCGGCTTCTGAGCCAACCGTGGTGCCGGAGGCCGAGCAGACCGGTTCCACGCAGCAGCAGGCCGATCCGACGGAGCAGCTGCCGACCTGGGACCAGGACGAGGTGACGACCACGCCGCCGTGGGCGGCGGACCAGGCGACCGGTCCGACGCCGTCCTGGGAGAAGGGGCAGGCGACCGGTCCGGCGCCTTCGTGGGAGCAGGGCCGGGCAAGCGGTCCGGCGCCGTCGTGGGAGCAGGCCGGCCCGGGCTGGTCGCAGCCGGCTCAGCAGGGCGCCACCGCACAAGGCTGGGCTCAGGCCGGGCCGGCGCAGCAGACCGCGCAGGGCTGGAGCACAGGCCCGGCCACGCAGCAGAGCTGGAGCCAGGCGGTGCAGCCGCCACTACGGCGTCCCGAGCCGGAGCCGGAGCGGTCCCGGCGGATCCCGCTGCCGTTCATCGTCGCGGGTGGCACCGTACTGCTGCTGCTCGTCGCCACCGGCATCTTCTTCGTCGCGCGCGGCGGCGACCCGCAGGCACAGGGCACGCCGTCACCGGCCGGGGCGACCGACTCGCCGAGCCCGGCCACGTCGGACAGCCCCTCCGCGCCGGTGTCCGAGAGCACGGCGCCGACGCCGCGGTTCACGCCGGGCCAGTCCCGCGATCCCGCGCTGCACCAGGGCAACCGCTCGGCGTCGGACGCGATCTCGTTCCCGCGCCAGCCGCCGGCGAAGTGGTCGGACCGCAAGCGGTTCTCCCGCGCGGTGATCGACTCCAGCGGGCAGTACTCCGTGCTGCAGGCGAAGTTCGACGGCAAGAACGACTGGTACTCGAACATCTTCGTCGGCCGGCTGAACACCTCGATCCTGTACAACGGGCACCCGAAGGCCACCGCGTCCGACCTCGCGCTCGAGTTGCGCAACGGGTTCTACCAGCCGATCCCGATCACGTCCCGGCCGACGAGCAGCCGGCCCGTGACGGTAGCCGGGCACAAGGGCTGGCTGATCCGCCAGGTCATCAGCGCCAGGTCGAAGACCCTGAGGTCGCCTAACCTCTACCTCACGGTCGCGGTCTTCGACCTGGGCGACGGCACGGCGGTGGTGTACGTCAGCGACGTACCGGCGAACCGCCCGGACCTGCGCGCCAACGAGGCCGCCGCATTCAGGGGGCTGCACATTGGCTGACGACCAGCAGGGTTCGCCGCTCGACCCGCCACCGCACGAGTGGGGCTCCCCGCCCCCGCCGTCGTACCCACAACAGGCACCTGCACAGCCCCAGCCCCCTCAGGCGCAAGGGCAGTACGGCCAGCCGTCTCGCTACGGCGCACCCAGCCCGTACGGCGGTCCGAGCCCGTACGGCGCCCCGAACCCGTACGGCCCACCCGGCCCGGCCGGTCAGCACGGCGTACCAAGCCGGCCGGCCCAGCAGCCCCCCGCGCATTTCCGGCACGATCCGGTGCGCGACCCGGTACAGCCGCCGGACGCCGGGCCGGCGGCGCCCGGCAGCCGCTCCTCGGTCCCGAGGCTCGCCGCCGCGCTCGCCACGGTGCTGGCCGCCGTGCTGGTGACGGCGTCCTCGACGTTCTGGATCTGGAACCGGGCCGACGCGCTCACCCCGGTCGACCTGCCGTCCGCGAACGCGACCCCGCTGGAGACCGTCACGCCGTCGGCGAAACCGCTGCCGCCGCCGGACGGTCACCTGCGCGACGGGGTCATCACGAACGGCAAGGGCGACAAGATGCCCGCGCTTCCGGCGCCGCGGTGGAAGCAGGAGTGGGACCAGATCGCGCTGGGCGGCGTCGCGCAGTGGATGACCGTCCACAAGAACTACGACGGCAAGGGGTCCACCTGGGGCGACCTGGTCGGCTTCGGCATCTTCGACCCCAGCTCGGACGACAAGTGGACCTACTCGAACAAGCCGGCTGACCTGAAGTACGCGTCCCAGCTGGTCGGCGGCCGGATGATCACCCGGCTGTACAAGGGCAAGGCCCAGCCGATCAAGGGCACCGTGAAGCACCGTGCCCTCGTGGTCGACGGGCACCCGGCACACGAGGTGATCGCCCGGGTGCCGGTCAGGGAGGCCAAGCTCGCCGAGACCTACTCGCAGCTCGCGATCGTCGTCATCGACCGGGGCGACGGCAGCGCGGCGGTGGCGTACGGCGACTTCGCGGGCACCAGCGCCGCGCACTGGCTCGCGGTCTGGCGCCAGCACGTTCTCAAGATCACCATCGCCAAGTAGTGGCGGCCGCGCCGCCCGGACCTACGGGCCGGGGTGGGCGGTCAGCCGCGGATGACGGCGCAGGTGGCGACCCAGCGGTCCAGGGCGGCCTGCGCGGCGCCGGAGTCGATCGCCTCGGCCGCGCGCGACATCCCCGCCGCCAGCCGCTCGGTGACGGTGCCCGGCGCCGGGTCGTAGGCGGCCAGCGCCGCCGCGGTGTTCAGCAGGACGACGTCCCGCACCGGCCCCTTGTCGCCGGCCAGCAGCGAACGCACCACACCGGCGTTGTGCGCCGCGTCGCCGCCCTCGAGGTCGCCGGGCGAGACGGCAGACAGGCCGAGGTCGCGCGGGTCCACCGTCTCCGGCCCCGTGACCGAGCCGCCGCCCACCGACCACACCTGCGACGTGGTCGTGGTGGTCAGCTCGTCGAGGCCGTCGTCGCCGTGGAACACCAGCGCGTCGATCCCGCGCCGGGCCAGCACGCCGGCGACCAGGCCGGCGACCCGGGCGTCCGCGACGCCGATCGCCTGGGCCGACGGCGAGGCCGGGCTGGCCAGCGGGCCGAGGAAGTTGAACGTGGTCGGCACCCCGAGCTGGCTGCGGACCGGCCCCGCGTGCCGCAGCGCCGGGTGGAAGGTCGGTGCGAAGCAGAACGTGATCCCGGTCCGCTCCCCCACCTCGGCCACCTGGGCCGGGGTCAGGTCCAGCGGGATGCCGAGCGCCTCCAGCACGTCGGCCGTACCGCAGGCCGACGAGGCCGCGCGGTTGCCGTGCTTGACCACCCGGGCTCCCGCACCGGCGGCGACCAGGGCGGACATCGTGGAGATGTTGACGGTCCGGGCGCCGTCGCCGCCGGTGCCGACGACGTCGAGGGTGCGACCGCTGACCGTGATCCGCTGCGCGTGCGCGTACATGGTGCCGACCAGACCCTCGATCTCGGTCACGGTCTCGCCCTTGGCGCGCAGCGCGACCACGAACCCGGCCAGCTGCGCGGGCGTCGCCGCCGCGGTGAGGATCTGCTCCATCGCCCACGCTGTCGCCTCGGCGGTCAGGTCCTCACGACGCAGCAGCGGGCCCAGCACCTGCGGCCAGGTGTACGACGCCGGCATGCGGCTCAGCTCCTGGCGGGAACGGCGGCGATCCGTGCGCGCAGCAGCTCCGCGACCGCGTCGGCCAGCCGGATCGGGTCCAGCGGGTGCGGTACGGCGGCGTCGGCGCGTGACCACGTCGCCAGCCAGGCGTCCTGCGGGCGGCCGGTCAGCACCAGCAGTGGCGGGCAGCGGTAGATCTCGTCCTTCAGCTGCCGCGCGATCCCCATCCCGCCGGCCGGGACCGCCTCGCCGTCGAGGATCGCCAGGTCGATGCCGCCGGCATCCATGGTCTTGATGACGGCCGGCTCGGTGGCGCACTCGACGTACTGCAGCGCGGGCAGGTCGGTCGCCGGGCGCTTGCCGAGCGCGAACCGGACGGCGTCCCGCGTGGTGCGGTCGTCGCTGTAGACCAGGACCTTCAGCGGGCGGTCGTTGCTCATGCTCTTCTCTCATCCAAAGCAGTCGGTGACCGGTGACGGGCTGATGCTACCGGGCTGGTCGCCGCCCGTTCACGGCCCGTCGCGCAGGTGCTCGGCCGCCGCCCTGCGCTCGGCCTCCTCGAGCCGGTCCAGGCGGCGGTCCTCGCGGCGCGCCTCGCGCTGCGACTGCTGGAACCACTGCACGAACAGCACCGCGAAGAACACCACGCCGACCAGGTCGCCGGACCCCCACAGCAGGCCGCCGGCGATGTACTGGTCGCGCAGCGGGCTGGGCGGCCAGCTGCGCCCGAAGCTGGTGTACCAGTCCTCCGCGATCAGCCGCTGCGAGCTCATGATCGTGATCCCGAGGAACGCGTGGAACGGCAGCGTGAGGAACGTCAGCAGCAGCCGGAACGGGTAGATGATCCGCCCCGGCACCGGGTCGAGCCCGAGCAGCGGCCAGAAGAACAGCGACCCGACCAGCACGAAGTGCAGGTGCATCAGGTCGTGCAGCGTCCCGTTGCGCAGGGTCGCCTCGTACCAGCCGCTGAAGTACAGCGCCCACGGGCTGGCGACGAAGAACACGAACCCGACGATCGGGAAGCACAGCACCTTCGCCACCCGCGAGTGCACTACGGCGAGCAGCCAGCCGCGCGGCCGCTTCCGCAGCGTGCGCAGCGCCAGCGTCACCGGGGCCCCGATCGCCAGTGCCAGCGGGGTCAGCATCGACAGGATCATGTGCTGGGCCATGTGCACGCTGAGCAGCACCGTGTCATAGGTCCCGAGCGCGGACTGGGTGGCGACCATCGCGCTGCCCAGGCCCACGCCGCAGAAGGAGAAGGTACGTGCGCGCGACCAGGAGTCACCGCGGCGGCGCAGCAGGTGGACGCCGTACAGGTAGAGCCCGCCGGCGACCAGCGCGGCGGCGACGGGGACCGGCTCGAAGGTCCACGCGGTGAGCAGCCGCAGCGGTGTCAGCGGCGCGATCCGGTCGCCCGGCCCGGCGTGCAGAGGGAACACCTCGTCAGCGTACGAACGTGATGTCGCCGACATGCGCGGGGGGCGGGGTGCTGTTGGCTCGACGGACCGACATAATGACCGGGTGGCCACCGCAACCGCGCTTCCAGCGTCTCGAGAACACGGACACGCCGACCGCCCCAGCATGGTCAGTGTCGGCACCATCGTCTGGCTGTCGAGCGAGCTGATGTTCTTCGCCGCCCTGTTCGCGGCGTACTTCACGATCCGTTCGGTGACGAACGCCGCCAACTCCGGGCTGTGGGAGCACTCCGCCCACATGCTGAACGTGCCGTTCTCCTCGGTGAACACGTTCGTGCTGGTGGCCTCGTCGTTCACCTGCCAGGCCGGCGTGTTCGCGGCCGAGCACGGCAAGGTGGGCCGCTCCGGCTCGCTGGCGAACTTCCGCCGCTGGGGCATGCGCGAGTGGTTCATCCTCACGTACCTGATGGGCACGTTCTTCATCGCCGGCCAGGTCACCGAGTACGCCGAGCTGGTGAAGGAGGGCCTGAGCATCTCCTCCTCGCCGTACGGCTCGGTCTTCTTCCTGACCACCGGGTTCCACGGCCTGCACGTGACCGGCGGTCTGATCGCGTTCGTCTTCGTGCTGGCCAGGACGTACATGGCCCGCAAGTTCACTCACGAGCAGGCGGTCTCGGCGATCGTGGTGTCGTACTACTGGCACTTCGTCGACGTGGTCTGGATCGCCCTGTTCTCCACCATCTACCTGCTCAAATGACGAAGGACGGACATCCCTTGTCACCGGTCCCCCTCCCCGCCATCGTGCGGAGCCTGTCCCGACGGCGGCGGCACCGCGCCGCCGGACCCGTCGTCCTGCTGCTCGGCCTGCTCGCGGTCGGCGCTCTCTACACCGCCGTGGTGCCGGACAGCTCCGCCGCCGCCGACGACTCCGCGCAGTCGCAGAAGATCCAGGAGGGGCGCAAGCTCTTCGCGGTGAACTGCGCCAGCTGCCA
>DASXRB010000055.1:0-4148 GCA_036506875.1 Kribbellaceae bacterium
GGCCGACGCCGAGGATCCCGTTCTCGGCCTGCAGCGTGACCGCCGAGCCGGGCGGGAGGTGATTGGGGACGAGCGTCGGCAGCCCGATCCCGAGGTTCACGTACTCGCCATCCCGCAGCTCGCCGGCCGCCCGGGCCGCCATTTCGTCGCGCGACCAGACCATCTCAGGCCTCCCTCCGTGGCCGCGTGGTGCGCTTCTCGATGCTCTTGCGCGCAGCCTGTTCGGGAGTCAGCGGTACGACGCGTTGCACGAACACACCCGGCAGATGGATCGAGTCCGGAGCGAGCTCGCCGACGTCGACGACCTGCTCCGCCTCGACGATCGTCAGCCGGCCGGCCATCGCGGCGACCGGGTTGAAGTTGCGGGCCGCGGCATGGAAGACGCAGTTGCCCGCGCGGTCCGCGACGGCGGCCCGAACCAGAGCGATGTCCGTGACGATCGCCTCTTCGAGAACCATCTCCCGGCCGCCGATCGTCCGCACCTCTTTGGCCGGCGACTCCACCGCCACCGACCCATCGGGCCCGTACCGCCATGGCAGACCGCCCTCGGCGACCAGCGTGCCGACCCCGGTCGGCGTGAAGAACGCGCCGATCCCGGCACCGCCCGCCCGCAACCGCTCGGCCAGAGTGCCCTGCGGTGTCAGCTCGACGGTCAACTCACCGGCGAGGTACTGGCGCGCGAATTCCTTGTTCTCCCCGACGTACGACGCGATCACCCGGCTGATCCGCCCTTGTTCGAGGAGCAGGCCGAGGCCGGCGCCGTCGACGCCACAGTTGTTGGAGACGACGGTCAGCTCGCGCGCGCCCTGCTCGAGCAACGCCTCGATCAGGAACCACGGAATCCCCGCGAGCCCGAACCCACCGACCGCCAGACTCGACCCGTCCGGAATGTCCGCGACCGCGTCCGCGGCTGTCGCGACAACCTTGTCGACACTCATCTGTCGCCCTCCTGCAGGTGCTCGATGACGGCCGGTGTGACCAGGTCGGGACGTTCGGCGGCAGCCAGGTGCGCAGCACCCGGGACAATCAACAGCTTGCCATGGGCAACCGAGCCGGCGATCCGCTCGAGCTGCCAGGGCGGGGTCGCCACGTCCTCGGCGCCGGCGATCGCGAGCGTGCGGGCGACGATCTTCGGCAGATCGTTGGTGAGGTCCATGGTCGCGATGACCTCGCAGCAAGCCGCGTACCCCTCGTCGTCGATCGAGGAGACCATGCGCTCCGCGGCGGCGCGGTGTTCCGCGAGGCCGGCGGAGGTGTACCAGCGCCGGGCCGACGCCTCGGCGACGGCCTCCGTTCCCTTCGCGCGGACGAGCTCGGCGCGGTCGGTCCATTGGGAGAGCGGGTCGAGGCGGGCGCCGGTGCACAGTACGACAAGCCGGTCGATGCGCTCGGGATTGCGGGCAGCGACCCGCAGGGCCGTCATACCGCCCAGGGAGAGCCCGACGAAGTGCGTGCGATCGATGCCGAGCTCGTCGAGCAGGTCGATCACGTCGTCGGCCAGGTCGTCGATCGTGCACGGCCCAGGCGAGCCGGGCGACACGGGCGAGCGGCCGTGTCCCCGGGTGTCGAACCGAACCACGCGGAAGTGCCGTTCCAGCTCGGCGAGATTGGCGTCCCACATCTCCCACGTCGTACCGAGCGAGTTGGCGAGGACGACGTACGGCCCGTCGTCCCGTCCGGTGAGCACGTGGGCGACGGTCATCGGACCGCCTCGAAGACGGCGGCGATGCCCTGGCCGCCGCCGATGCACAGGGTCTCGACGGCGTACCGGCCCTCGCGGCGGTGGAGTTCGTGGGCCAGGGTCGCGAGGATGCGGGCGCCGGTGGCGCCGACGGGATGACCGAGGGAGATGCCGGAGCCGTTCGGGTTCAGACGCTCGTCGGTGGGGTCGAGCTTCCACTCACGCAGGCAGGCCAGGACCTGTGACGCGAAGGCCTCGTTGAGCTCGATCAGGTCGAGGTCGTCGAGGGTCAGGTCGGCACGGGCCAGCGCGGCCGCGACGGCGGGGACCGGACCGACGCCCATCACCTCGGGGCCGACGCCGGAGACTGCCCACGATTTCAGGGCGACCAGCGGGCGCAGGCCGCGGCGCTCGGCTTCGGCTCGCGTGGTGACGATGCAGACTGCGGCGCCGTCGTTCTGACCGCTCGCGTTCCCGGCCGTCACGGTCGACTCCGGGTCGCTCTTGAGCATCACCGGCTTCAGTCCGGCCAGGGTTTCGAGGGTCGTGTCGGGCCGGGGGTGCTCGTCGACGCTGACCAGCCCGCGCTTCGGGACCTCCAGCGGAACCAGCTCGTCGGCGAACCGCCCCTCCGCCTGCGCGGCGACAGCGCGCTGGTGCGACCGCAGCGCGAACTCGTCCTGCTCTGCGCGGCTGATGCCGTACTCCCGCCGTACGTTCTCCGCGGTCTCCAGCATGCCGCCCGGGACCGGGTGGTACTTGCCACCGGCAGTCTCGCGAGCGCGGACCAGCCGGTCGTGCAGCTCGACGTTGCCGCGGACGCCCGTACGCAGGCCGAGCGCGTAGTGCTCGACCTGCGACATGGATTCGGCGCCGCCGGCAACAACCAGACCGGCCGCGCCGGTGGCCACCATGCCGGCCGCGTAGAGCACTGCCTGCAGCCCCGAGCCGCAGCGACGGTCGATCTGTACGCCGGGCACCGACACCCCGAGCCCCGCGTCGAGCGCCGCGATCCGGCCGATCGCGGGCGCCTCGCCGTTCGGGTAGCACTGGCCGAGGATCACGTCGTCGACCTCGCCCTCCGCGAGACCGGTACGCCGGACCAGCTCGGTGATCACCGCGGTCGCGAGCTCCGTGGCCGACAGCGCGGACAGGGCGCCGCCGAAGCGGCCCACCGGGGTACGGATCGGTTCGCAGATCACGATGTCACGCTGGTCGCTCATGCCCTCGACGGTAGGCCGCGGATATCGATAGGGAGAAATACCCATTCGGGCTCGATCAAGACTCTGCGAATATGGATCGTATGGAGCTGCGTCACCTGCGGTACTTCGTCGCCGTCGCCGAGGAACGGCACTTCGGCCGCGCCGCGGCCCGCCTGCACATGGCCCAGCCGCCGCTGTCCCAGCAGATCCGGCAGCTGGAGAGCGAGCTCGGCCTGCAGTTGCTCCGGCGTACGACGCGACGCGTCGACCTCACGCCCGCGGGCGAGGCGTACCTGATCCGCGCCCGGCAGATCATCGCCGCGGTGTCCTCGGCCGCGGGCGAGGCGCAACGCGTCGCAGCCGGACTGCAGGGCCGACTGGTGATCGGATGCGTCGGCTCGGCGACGTACAGCCTGCTGCCGCAGCTCGTGCGGACCTTGCGCGACGAGCTCCCGGACGTCGAGGTGGCGGTGCAGGGCGAGATGCTCGCGCCCGACCAGGTCAGCGCGCTGCTCGACGGACGGATCGACCTCGGACTGCTCCGGCCGCCGGTCGACGAGGACGCGCTCACCCTCGACGTACTGCGGGCCGACCGGCTGATCGTCGCGCTGCCCGACGAGCACCCGCTGGCTCGACGGGAACGCCTCCGGTTGAAGGATCTCAGCGGCGAGGACTTCGTCATCCATGCCGGCGGTGGGCGATCGGTGATGCACGACGCCGTACTCGCGCACTGCCGGGAGGCCGGCTTCGAGCCACGCGTGCGGCAGGAGGTCGCCGAGACCTCGACACTCGTCACCTTCGTCGCGGCCGGGCTCGGCGTTGCCGTCGTACCAGCTCCCGTGGCCGAGCTCATGGTGCCAGGCGTGGCCTACCGCCCGCTCACCGGCAAAGCATCGGTCGAGCTGGCCGCCGCCGTCCGAGCCGACGACGAGGCACCGCAGCTGCGGCGGGCCCTCGACGTCGTGAAGGCGCTGGTCTAGATGTATTGACCCGGAGGGTTGCTTACTCGGCTGATGGGCGGCTGTCCGCCGAGTGCGGTGTGGCACCGGTGGTAGTTGTAGGTGTGTAGGAAGTCCGCCAGGGCCTTGGTGCGTTCGGCGTTAGTGGAGTACGGGCGCACGTACGCCCACTCCTCGAGCAGGGTGCGATTCAGGCGCTCCACTTTGCCGTTCGTCTGTGGACGATACGGTCGGGTCCGCTTGTGGACGATGCCTGTGGCGCTCAGGGTCTGGCCGAACAGCCGGGATCTGTAGCAGGAGCCGTTG
>DASXRB010000056.1:0-2718 GCA_036506875.1 Kribbellaceae bacterium
CGAGGCTGCGCACATCACGGTGCGCGATGCCACCGCCCCGGACCGACCGCAGGAGAACGTCCCAACCAGGATCACCGATCGCGGCAGCGGCACGCCGTCGACCAACGACCCGACGAGCCGACGGCCGCCCCGCACCGTCGGTCGCGACCGATGGAAGCGAGAAGCAGGTGCGTGATCAGCGAGTGGTGCGCTGCACCTACTACCTCGAGTCGGAGATCGAGCCGGCACGGGCCGCCGCGATCCTGGCCGGCGAGCAGTCCAGCGGGACGTTCGTGCCGGTGCCCGGCGAGTCGGCGGAGCTGCACGAACGCCACGGCGCACAGGTCGTGGACGTGCAGCATGTGGGCCGCCGCAGGCCGTCGCTGCCGTCGCGGACCCACCCGGAGACGGTCCACGCGGCCTACGCGGTGATCGAGTGGCCGATGGAGAACATCGGCGTCGACCTGGCGACCCTGCAGACGACCATCGCCGGGAACCTGTTCGAGCTGCAGGAGCTGTTCGCCTGCCGGCTGCTGGACCTGCAGCTGCCGCCGGAGTTCATCGCCGCACACCCGGGCCCGGCCTTCGGCATCCCGGGGACGCGGCGGCTGATCGGCGACGTCGTGGGCGTGATGATCGGCACGATCGTCAAACCGAACGTGGGGCTGTCGGAGGAGCAGTTCCGGTTGGTCGTGCGCGAGCTCGCTCATGCCTCGATCGACCTGATCAAGGACGACGAGCTGATGACCGACCCCGGCTACCTTCCGCTCGAGCGCCGGGTCGCGATCGCGACGAAGGAGATCCGCGCGGCCGAGCAGGTCACCGGGCATCCCACGATGTACGCGTTCAACATCACCGGTGACCTCGCGGGGCTGCGCCGGCGCCACGACCTCGTCGTCGAGGCCGGCGGGCGGTGCGTGATGCTCAACGTCCCGGTGATGGGCCTGCCAGCGCTGGCGTGGCTGCGCGAGTTCGCCGAGGTCCCGATTCACGGCCACCGGGCCGGCCTGGCCGCTTCGATGCGGTCGCCCGCGCTCGGGGTGTCCTACCGGGCCTGGCAGCAACTCGCCCGCCTCGCCGGCGCCGACCACCTGCACGCCAGCGGCCTGGGCAGCAAGTTCTACGAAACCGACGACGAGGTCGCGGCGAACGTCCGCAGCCTGCTCGAACCGCTCGGCGCGACCACCACCCCGGTGCCCACGCTGTCGTCCGGACAGAACGTCACCACACCCGGCCCGACCTACGCCGCGGTGGAGTCGACCGACCTGCTGATGCTCGCCGGCGGCGGCGTGGCCGGGCACCCGGACGGGCCCGCCGCAGGCGTGCAGAGCCTGCGCGACGCCTGGGCCGCGGCCGTCGCCGGCGTGCCACTGGCCGAGGCCGCCCGCAGCCGGGCCAGCGCGGGCGACCCCGCCCTCCTGCACGCCGTGCAGAAGTTCGGCGGCGCGTGATGCCGGCCTTCGGTTTCGTCGCCGACGACCTGACCGGCGCGAGCGACGTCCTCGCACAGGCCCACCGCTACGGGCTGGAGGCCGCCCTCGTCATCGGCGACGCGCCCCTACCCGTGGACGTGGACGTCGTCGGCATCGCAGGACCCGCACGCTCCCTCGGCGGCGCCGCGTTCGACAACGTGGTCCGCCGGGACCTGGCCCGCATCGCGGAGGTCGACCTCCACGTGCTGCTGTACAAGGTCTGCTCGACCTTCGACAGCTCACCGACGATCGGCAGCGTCGGCCGGGGGATCGAGTTGCTGCACGAGCGGTTCGGCGACCACGGCCCCATCGCGGTAGCACCGGCGCAGCCCGCGTTCGGCCGCTTCACCGCGTTCAGCGACCACTACGCCACCTTCGCCGGGGAGATCCACCGGCTGGACCGCCACCCCGTGATGTCGCAACACCCGTCGACCCCGATGCACGAGGCCGACCTGCGCCGCGTGCTCACCGAGCAGCTCGCCAGCGGCGCGACCGTCGGCTCCATCCACCTGCCCGCGTACGACACCGGCACGTTCACCGACCTGTGGACCGACCGCCGGCGCGACCCGGACCTCGCCGCGTTCGTCGTCGACGCCGTCTGCGAGCAGCACATGGACGAGATCGCCCGCGCCCTCCGCCACCCCGGCAACGACGCCCGACCCGCGCTGGTCGTGGGTTCCGGCGGCATCATGGCGGCCCTCGCCCGCACCGCGTCCGGCGAGCCGTCCCGTACACCCGCACCGCAGCGGACATCGGGGCCGGTCCTGGCCGTCAGCGCGTCGGCCTCCAGCGTCACCGCCGACCAGCTGGAGGACGCGATCAAACACGGCTGGGTGGACGTCCCGGTCCCCACCGACCTCCTCCGCGGACACCACGACGCGCTCGTAACGGCGCTCGACCAGCAGGTCTCCGCGGCGCTGGCCGCCGGCCACGACGTGGTCGTGCACGCGACCCGCGGAACCTCCGACCCCCGGTACGCCGCCTCCGGCCCGGTGGACTCGGCCTACCTCGGATCGCTCATCGGCGCCCTCGCCGGACGGATGGCCACGGCGGGGCTTACCCGCGACGTGGCCGTGTTCGGCGGCGACACCTCAAGCCACGCCCTGATCGCCATGGGCGTCCGAGAACTGCGCGTATCCGACCAATTCGTCACCGCCGGACCGATCTGCCGCACCGACGACCGCGCCGCGGTGGCCGGATGCCGGCTGCTGCTCAAGGGCGGCCAAGTCGGCCCGCCGGACATCCTGCGCCGGTTCGCCGGCCAAGC
>DASXRB010000057.1:0-5102 GCA_036506875.1 Kribbellaceae bacterium
CGGTCACAATTCCCGATCGAGCACGCTGCGGCGCCACAGGCAGTGCGTGCCGCCGGCGGTCGGTGGCGGTGTGGGGGCCGTCGGCCGGGCGCGTCCTGGAATTGTGACCGCACGGCTGGTCGCCTTGCCGGGTGCGGCCCCGAGGTTCAGCCGCCGACCTGACCGGACGCCGGCGGCTGGGCGAGCGCGCGCCGGGCCGCCGCGGCCAGGGCAGGCCCCGCGCCGGTGACGACGGCGGCGACGTGGGCGTCCGGACGGACGAGCCAGGTCTCGCCAGGGAGCGCGCCGAGCTCGCCGGCGAGGTGGCTGTCGAGCGGCAGGACGCGTACGTTCCCCGGCGTGGCCGAGGTCAGGGTGGTCCGTGCGGCGTCCGGATCGGAGGTCACGGCGAGCAGGTGGCCGCGAGCCAGTTCGTGCAGCCGGCCGCCCTCCGGCAGCGGGGCGTCGGGGATGAGAACGCCGGGGCCGGGCGCGGGGACCTCGCCCCGTGGCGGCCGGCCCGTGCACGGATGGGCGGGCGACGGGGTCGTGAGCGGCGATGCGTCGTACCAGAAGGGCTCGGACAGCCGGCCGGAGTCGACGAGCGCCCGGGCCGCCGGGTCGGTCGCGGCGCGGTCCAGCACGTCGCGCCGGTAGGCGGCGGCCGTCTCGTCCGGCGGGACCAGGAACCGCATCGTCGCCGCTGTCACGTCGAGGTTCTCGTGCGCGGCCGCGCGGCGCTCGGCGTCGTACGACTCCAGCAGCGTCTCCGGCGCCCAGCCGCGCAGCACCCACGCTAGCTTCCACGCCAGGTTGTGCACGTCCGCGACGCCCGAGTTCAGCCCGCGCGCACCGAACGGCGAGTACACGTGCGCGCTGTCGCCGGCGAGGAAGACCCGGCCGGCGCGCATCCGGCTCGCCACCCGCGACGAGAACCGGTACACCGACTGCCACACCACGTCGTACGGGCGGTCCCCGATGATCGCGCGGATCCGCCGCTCCAGCGCCCCGCTCGCCTCCTCGGCATCGAGGTCGAAGCCGGGCGGCACCTGCCAGTCGATCCGGTACGTCGAGTCCGGGCACGGGTGGATCAGCACCTGCCGGCCCGGGTTCCACTCCGGGTCGAACCAGAACCGGCGCTCCTCGGCCCAGCCGCCGAGGTCGGTGCGGAGGTCGCAGATCAGGAACTTGTCGTCGAACGACTCGCCCTCGAAGCTCACCCCGAGCCGCGTCCGCAGCTCGTCGACGCGGCCGCCGGCGGTGATCACGACGTACGACGCCCGGACGGCCACCGCCTCGGAGCCTTCGCGTGCGATGACCGTGACGCCGCCGGCGTCCTGGTCCAGGGAGAGGACCGGGCGGCCCCACCGGACCTCGACGAGCGGCTGGGCGGCGACGGCCTCGTCCAGGATCTGCTCGGTGCGGGTCTGCGAGATGTTCACGAACGGCGGGTAAGGCGACCAGCCGGCCCGGCTCAGGTCGAGGCTGAACAGCTCGCGGTCCCGGTGGAAGGTCCGCGCCCGCGACCAGGTGACACCCTCCCGCGCGACCCGGTCCCCGACCGTGTCGCCGTCGCCCAGAGGTATCGCGGACCAGATGTCGAGGGCCTCGCGCTGCTGGCAGATCGACCGGGAGCCGATCGCGTCGCGGTGCTCGCGCGCCTCGAGGACGACGGTGCGCACTCCGTATGTCGCCAGCAGCAGTGCGGCGGTGAGCCCGACCGGCCCCGCGCCGACGACCACGACCGGCGGCATACCCGCGGCGGCACCGGGCATCGCGGTACTCATCCCTGCAACTGGTCCCAGATCTCGCGGTCGCGCTCGGCGGTCCAGATCACCGGGCGCTCGACGCCGGCCAGCTCGTCCCAGGCCCGGGACACGTCGAACGGCAGGCAGTGCTCGAAGATCGGCCAGCCGCCGTAGTCGCCGACCAGCGCGGTATGCGCCGCGTCGAACGCGTCCTTCAGCGTGCCGCCGCGCTCCCGGACCGCCCGCACCTCGCCGAGCAGCACGGTGAGGAACCGCCGCGTCTGGGCGATCGCGGCCGCCACCTCGGCCGAGCCGGTGGCGATCACGCCGCGGCCGCCGACCAGCTGCTCGGCGCCGAGCGCCGCGACCCGGTCCAGGGTGGGGCCGACCCAGTCGGAGTGGTACGCGTCGCCGGTGTAGAGCGCGGCCTGGGACTCGACGAGGTCTCCGGCGTACAGGACCTTCTGCCGCGGCAGCCACACCACGATGTCGCCCTCGGTGTGACCGCGGCCGAGGTAGCGCAGCTCGACGGTCCCGCGGTCGCCGCCGAGGTCGATGCCGAGGGCGTCGGCGAAGGTCCGTGTCGGCCGGGTCAGCCCGGGGATCGAATCGGGTTGCTTGAACAGCCGCGGCATCCGGCCGTACTCGCTGGCCCAGTCCTGCATGCCGCGCTCCTCGATCAGCGCCGCGGTGTTGTCGTGGGCAACGATCTCCTCCGCGTCGAACGCGCTCGCGCCCAGCGTGCGCACCGCGTGGTAGTGCGTCAGCACCAGGTGCCGGACCGGCTTGTCGGTGTGCTTCCGCAGCTCGTCCAGCCACTCCCGCGCCGCGACCGGCGTGGCCATCGCCTCGACGCAGACCAGGAAGTCCTCGCCCTCGATCGCCCCCACATTCGGATCCCCCTCGGCCGTCCGCGCGTACACCCCCTCGGCCAGCACCTCGACGCTGACCTTCTTGGCCGCGAGATCCTCCGACGACGCAAACGCCCTAACCACCGCGCGCCACCCCAATCTCCGCTCATCGGGCCCTTGTGACCCGGCGTGTCGCCACTCGTCGGTCCCTAGTGTCCATCGCCGCGGCCCCGCGGTGCGGGGTGGGCGGCGGGTTGCCAGGAGGTGGTCAGAAAGGCCCGACGACCGGCGACACGCCGGGTCACAAGGGCCCGATGAGCGGGATGGTCAGTGGCCGGAGGAGTGACAGGGGCGGGCGCGGAGGGCGGCGACGTAGTCGTCGGGGGCGCCGGCGGCTTCGGCGGCCTCGGCGAGGATGCCGAGGTAGCGGGCGGACGGGAGCCCGCCTTCGTAGGCGTTGAGGACGTAGACCCAGGCCAGGCGCTCGCCGTCCAGGGTCTGCACCCGCACGTGGATCTTGCGGTAGATGCCCTGGTCAACCATCTCCCACTCGTCCAGCCGTTCGACGTCCTGCTCGCTGACGTCGTACAGCGCCACGAAGACCTGGCTGGTCGGGTCCTCGACGATGGTCGCCATCGAACCCTCCCAGCCCAGCTCCTCACCGCCGAACGTGAGGCGCCAGCCGGTGATCCAGCCGGTGCCGCGCAGCGGTGAGTGGGGGCACCGGACGGCCATCTGGTCGGGGTCGAGATTCGACGCGAACGCGGCGTACAGGTTCACGCCGGACCACGATACGGAAGAATCACCTCTCGTGGCGCGAGTTGTGATCATCGGAGGCGGTCCCGGCGGGTACGAGGCGGCGCATGTGGCCGCTCAGCTCGGGGCGGAGGTGACGGTCGTCGACTCCGACGGCATCGGCGGATCGGCGGTGCTGACCGACTGCGTACCGAGCAAGACGCTGATCGCCACCGCCGAGGTGATGACCGAGGTGGAGGAGGCCGGCGAGCTCGGCGTCCGGGTCAACGACGGCGACGACCTGCGCAACTCGGTCAACGTCGACCTGTCCGTGGTCAACGCCCGGGTCAAGCGGCTGGCCCGCGCCCAGTCCGACGGCATCTCCCGGCGGCTGGACCGCGACAAGGTGCGCGTCGTCAACGGCCGCGGCCGGCTGGACGGCCCGGAGCACGTGGTCGTGGGCGACGAGCGGCTGGACGCGGACGTCGTCCTGATCGCGACCGGAGCGCGGCCGCGGATCCTGACCGGGTCCGAGCCGGACGGCGAGCGGATCCTGACCTGGGAGCAGGTGTACGACCTCGACGAGCTGCCGGAGCGGCTGATCGTGGTCGGGTCGGGTGTCACCGGGGCGGAGTTCGCCAGCGCGTACGACGCCCTGGGCAGTGAGGTCGTGCTGGTGTCCAGCCGGGACCGGGTGCTGCCGGGGGAGGACGCGGACGCGGCCGAGGTGCTGGAGGACGTGTTCAAGCGGCGTGGCATGACGGTGCTGGGCAAGTCGCGGGCGGAGTCGGTACGACGGGCCGGCGACGGCGTGGTCGTCACGCTGACCGACGGCCGTACCGTCGAGGGCTCGCACGCGCTGCTCGCGGTCGGGTCGCTGCCGAACAGCGAGGACCTCGGCCTGGAGGAGTCGGGCGTGTCGCTCGGCGACGGCGGGTTCGTCACGGTCGACCGGGTGTCGCGGACCACGGCGCGCGGGGTCTACGCGGCCGGCGACTGCACCGGGGTGCTGATGCTGGCCTCGGTCGCGGCGATGCAGGGCCGGATCGCGATGTCGCACGCGCTGGGTGACGCGGTGCAGCCGCTGGACCTGCGGATGGTGTCGTCGAACGTGTTCACCGCGCCGGAGATCGCCACCGTCGGCCTGTCGCAGAAGGCGGTCGACGCGGGCGAGTCCACCGCGATGGTGGTCAAGGTGCCGCTGGCCGACAACGCGCGCGCGAAGATGCAGAACGTCCGGGACGGTTTCGTGAAGCTGTTCTGCCTGCCGGCCACCGGGATCGTGGTCGGCGGGGTCGTGGTGGCGCCGCGGGCCAGCGAGCTGATCCACCCGATCGCGATCGCGGTCGGCGAGCGCCTCAACGTGGACCAGCTGGCGCACGCGTTCACCGTCTACCCGTCGGTGTCCGGGTCGGTCGCCGAGGCGGCACGCCGGCTGCACCTGCGTAGCTAGAACCCCTGTGGGCTAGAAGTCCCCGAAGTCCCCGCCGAAGTCGTCCCCGCCGCCGAAGTCCCAGCCACCGCTGTCCCCGCCGCCGTCGAAACCGCCGTGGCCGGAGTCGCCCTGGTCGAACCCGGAGCCGTCCGATCCGGCGTCGCCCGAGCCGCCGTCGCCCGAGCCGCCGTCGGCGTCCTGGCCGGCGTCGAAGCCCGCGTCGTAGTCGGAGGTGTAGTCACCGTAGTGCCCGCCGGAGAACATCCCGCCCAGCATGGTGCCGATGAACATCCCGGTCATCACGCCGCCGAGACCGCCGAACAGACCCTGCGCGTACGGCGCGTAGGCCGGGCC
>DASXRB010000058.1:0-11130 GCA_036506875.1 Kribbellaceae bacterium
GGCGGGGACCCTCTCCGGGAGAGCGAAGGACGCGAGCGGGTGGAGTGTCGTACCGCTGCCGCCGCGCAGCGACACGATGTTGCCCTCGGCATCGAACTCGAAGGTCACGAGCTCGCCGTGGGAGCCGTAGCCGTTCTTCTCCGACAGTCGCAGCGAGCGGTCGTCGACGAACTCCAGCTCGGCGGCGTCGGCCGCCGGGTCCTCCACCGTCGGGTCGAGCTCGAACAGCCGGCCGCCGAGCAGCGCGATGTCGGACACGCCCCACAGGTTCGCGAACCGCCCGGTGAACCGCCGCAGGTCCGCGGCGGCCGGCTGGCCGTCGTACGGCTCGCACACCCGGTCGACCAGCTTGACGAACGCCTGCGCCAGCCGCAGCGCCGGCCCGTCGACGCAGCTGGTCAGCACCGACACGACGAACCGCCGCTCCGGGTCGGCGAGGGTGCGGGTGATGTGGCCCGGGTACCCGCCGCCGTGGCCGACGTAGTCGCGGTCGCCGATCTTCATCACCGACAGCCCGAGCGCGTACCGCCCGTCCGGGTCGCCGGTCTTCACCGGCCAGACCGGGTGCTGCATCCGCCGTTTCGAGTCGTCGGTCAGCAGCCGCTCGTCGCCCGGCAGGTGCGCGGCGAAGTACGTCACCAGGTCCCGCGCGCTGCCGTAGAACCCGGTCGCGGACGCCAGCGCCCGGGTGTCGACGTGCTCGATCGGCACCCGGCTGGTCGCGTACGACAGGGCGCTGTACCCGGTCGCGTAGTCGCCGGCCCGCGCCGGGTCGAGCTCCGGCCCCACGTCGGCCAGCCCCAGCTTGCCGACGATCGCCGTCGCCACATAGTCGTTGTACGACGTCCCCGCGGCGGCCTCGACCACCAGCCCGAGCAGGCCGTAGCCGATGTTGGAGTACTTGAACCGCTCGTTCGCCGGCAGCACCGCGGACTCCGCCGAACGCAGCACCTCGATCAGCTCGGCGCGGTCCAGGAACGGCTTCGTGAGCAGCCAGTGGTCGCCGTCGCGGCTGTCCCGGGTGACACCGGCGGCGTGGCTGAGCAGGTCCGCGATCCGGGCCTCGCCGAGCGGCGTGGCGGCCACCTCCGGGACGTGCGTCGCGGCGGTGTCGTCCAGGCGCAGCCGGCCCTGCTCGGCCAGCTGCATGATCGCGGTCGCGGTGAATGTCTTGGAGTGCGAGGCGATCCGGAACAGGTGCCGCTCGGTCAGCGGTACGTCGCGCTGGACGTCGGCATGGCCGAAGGCGCCGGACCACACCACCTGGTCGCCGGCGTACACCGCGGCCTGGATCCCGGGCACCCGCAGGTAGCGCTGGGCGAACTCGAGCAGGCTGCCCCAGTAGACGGCGACCTCATGGACGGTTTCGGCGGACAGCGCGTGCGGGAACTGGACCTCGGCGGACTCGGTCATCGTGCTCTCTCCAGCGGCGGTCGGCGGGGACTCAACCCTCGCGTCGGCGGGGGCTCAACCCTCGCACAGGCCGCGGGCCCGCGTGCTCACCGCCCGCGTGCTCACCGCCCGCCGGCTCACCGGGAGCCCGAGCGCCGCCGGCAGCGGGCTCGCAGCTGGCCCGGTGCGCCGGCGGCGCTACCCCGTTCATGGCTCGCCGTTCGCATGGCCACCCCTCAGGCCACGACGTCGGCGTGACGAAGGGTAGTCGTTGTCAGGAGGTCGTCTCGCCAGAACTGACAATCCGTCACCAGATCGAGGGATAACCCTCAAAATGGTGACGGATCGTCAACTCGGCGTCGAAACTGCCGTTACGAATCGTGATCAGATGTGGCGGCGGGACTGGATGACGCGGAACCGGCTCGCGACGTACGCGCCGTCGGTGTAGGTCGCGTTGGCGGCCGGGTTCGCGCCGGTGCCGTGGAAGTCGGAGAATGCCGCGGACTGGTTCACGAAGACCTGGCCGGTGAGGTTCTCCGACAGCGCGACGCCGACGTCCAGCGCGGCGTCGCGCATCGAGTCCAGCACCTGCTGTGAGGTCGAGTACACCCCGGCGGTCATCGCGCCACCCTCGGCGACCGTCTTGCGGAACAGCTCGACCGACTCGCCGGTCGACGCGGTCCGCACGACGAACGAGACCGGCCCGAAGCACTCGGTGCCGTACACCTGCGCGTCGGCGGCGTCGACCGCCACCAGCGCCGGCGTGCGCACGGTCGCCTCCGGGAACGCCGGGTGCTTGACCGCGCGGGACTCCAGCACCACCCGGCCGTACTCCGGTGCGCGCTCGAGCCGGTTGATCACGCCCTCGTTGACGATGCCGCCGAGCAGCTCCACCGCCCGGGCGTCGTCACCCAGCAGCCTGTCGATCGCACCGCCGATGCCGGCCGCCACCTCGTCGTACGTCTTGTGGCCCTCGTCGGTCTCGATGCCACCCTCGGGGACGAACAGGTTCTGGGTGGTGGTGCACATCTGGCCGGAGTACAGCGACAGTGTGAAGGCCAGGTTGCCGCACATCGCCTTGAACGCGTCGGTCGAGTCGATCACGACCGCGTTGACGCCGGCCTTCTCGGTGAACACCGTCGCCTGGGTGGCGTTGCGCTCCAGCCACTCGCCGAACGCGCTGCCACCGGTGAAGTCGATCAGCTTCACCTCCGGGCGGAGTGCCAGCGGCTTCGCGAGACCGTCGCCGTTCTCCTCCGCGGCCAGGGTGACCAGGTTCTGGTCCAGACCGGCCTCGGCGAGCACCTCGCGGCACACCTCGACGGTGATGGCCAGTGGCAGCACGGCCAGCGGGTGCGGCTTGACGATCACCGCGTTGCCGGTGACCAGGGACGCGAACAGGCCTGGCCAGGAGTTCCAGGTCGGGAACGTGTTGCAGCCGATCACCAGAGCGACCCCGCGACCGACCACGGTGAAGGTCTTCTCCATCCGGACCGGGTCGCCCTTGGCCGGCTTCTCCCACTCGGCGGTCGCCGGGTAGCGGGTCATCTCCTCGTAGGAGTACGCGATCGCCTCCAGCGCCCGGTCCAGCGCGTGCGCGCCTCCGGCCTGGAACGCCATCACGAACGCCTGCCCGCTGGTCTGCTGCACCGCGTTCGCCAGCTCGAAGACCCGCTTGTGCAGCCGGTCCAGGATCTCCAGCGTCACCCCGACCCGGCCCTCCACCCCCGCGCGCCGCCAGCCGGTCAACCCGGCCCGCGCCGCGGTCAGCAACTCGTCGAGACCCTCCTCGGTGACCCGCGGGTACTGGATGTCCAGGGCCACGCCGAACGGCGACTTCTCCGTGCTCACCGTGCCCGAGGCGCCCGGGGTGGTCAGCGGGTACGTCGTACCGCAGTGCGCCTCGAACGCGGCCTTGCCGTCCTCGGCCGCGGTCTCGCCGTACACCCTCGGGCTGGGCGACTCGGGGAAGGCGGAGTGGTAGCCGCGGCTGCGGATCGCCTGCAGCGCGGCGTCCAGCCGGTCTCGGTGGGTGGTGAACCAGTCGGACGCGGTCATGACGCTCCTCGCTCGGGTTGTGGCGTGCGGTGAGATCGATATTACAGACGGCCCGCGATTCGTGGATAGGCTGTCACATGACTGCGCGGGGCGACATCTATGGTGAGGTCATGAACGAGTCTGGCACTCCGGCTACCGGCGTGGGGCCCGGCGCCGATGACGCCGACGTGCTGGCCCGGCGGGTGGCGGCGGCGATGTGGGCCGAGGACGCGGCCAGCGCCGGGCTCGGGATGCGGCTGACATCCGTCGCCGAGGGCCGCGCGGTGCTGGAGATGCCGGTGCGCGCGGACATGGTGAACGGGCACGGGATCGTGCACGGCGGGTTCGTGTTCGCGCTGGCCGACTCGGCGTTCGCCTTCGCGTGCAACTCGCGGAACCGCCGGACCGTGGCGCAGGCCTGCGACATCGTGTTCGTGGCGCCGGCCCGGCTCGGCGACATCCTGGTCGCCGAGGCGGTGGAGCGTACGACGTTCGGCCGGAACGGGATCTACGACGTGACGGTGCGGATGGCCGGCGGTGCCGTGGTCGCGGAGTTCCGAGGCCGCAGCCGCCAGATCGAGGGCACCCTGGTGGACGGTTCTGAATCGAGCGAGGAGCAGGCATGACACGCGCGGCTTACATCGTGGACGGGGTGCGGACCCCGATCGGGCGATACGGCGGGGTGCTGGCGGAGGTCCGGCCGGACGACCTCGCCGCGCGCGTCCTGCGGTCGCTGCTGTCGCGGCACCCGTCCTTGGACCCGGCCGAGGTCGACGACGTGGTGCTGGGCTGCGCGAACCAGGCCGGTGAGGACAACCGGAACGTGGCCCGGATGGCCGCGCTGCTCGCCGGGCTGCCGGAATCGGTGCCCGGGGCAACGATCAACCGGCTGTGCGGGTCGGGTCTGGACGCCGTGGCCGCCGCCGCGCGCTCGATTGTCGCGGGCGACCACGACGTGGTGCTGGCCGGCGGGGTCGAGTCGATGTCGCGGGCGCCGTTCGTGATGCCGAAGGCCGGTACGGCGTTCAGCCGGAACGCGGAGATCTACGACACCACCATCGGGTGGCGGTTCGTGAACCCGGTGCTGAAGGCGCGGTACGGGGTCGACTCGATGCCCGAGACCGCCGAGAACGTCGCCGCCGACTTCGGCGTCTCCCGGGAGGACCAGGACGCGTTCGCCCTGCGCAGCCAGCAGCGTGCCGCCAAGGCGATCGCCAACGGTCGCCTCGCCGAGGAGATCACGCCCGTCTCGATCCCCCGCCGCAAGGGAGGCCCGGTCGTCGTCGAGGTCGACGAGCACCCGCGCGAGACCTCTCTGGAAGCACTCGCCGCATTGAAGACCCCGTTCCGCGACGGCGGCTCGGTCACGGCCGGCAACTCCTCCGGCGTCAACGACGGCGCCTGCGCGCTGCTGATCATGAGCGGCGAAGCCGTCGAACACCACGGCCTCGCTCCCCTGGCCCGCGTGGTCTCCACAGCGGTAGCCGGCGTCCCCCCGCGCATCATGGGCATCGGCCCGGCCCCGGCCACCCGCAAGCTCCTCGACCGCGCCGGCGTCTCCCTGTCCGACATCGGCGTCATCGAGCTCAACGAGGCCTTCGCCGCCCAGTCCCTCGCCGTCCTCCGCAACCTGGGCTTGGCCGACGACGCCGATCACGTCAACCCCAACGGTGGCGCCATCGCCCTGGGCCACCCCCTCGGCATGTCCGGCGCCCGCCTAGCCCTCACCGCCGCCCTGGAGCTGAAGCACCGCCAATCGTCCTACGCCCTCGCCACCATGTGCATAGGCGTAGGCCAAGGCATAGCCACCCTCCTGTCCCACCCCTGACCCTTTCCGTTCGTCGGGCCCTTCCGACCCGGCGTGTCGCCGTTCATCGGGCCCTTCTGACCATCCGGTCGACACCGCCGGCCGCGGTGCCGACCACGCAACTCGCCTGGTTAACCCGGCGAACGGATGGTTCGCCCTGGTCACAACCCGGGCAGACAGTCACTTCGCATGGTTCACCGGGCGAATTGCCCGGGGTAATGCTGCTGCGGCCGGCGGTGGGGCTGGTCGAGCGGCGGAGACGGGCGGGTAGGTTCGGACCGAGCGACGCGGAGTGCGTGAAAGCGCAACCTGCGTGCCGCAAGGGCTGCCTGCGGAACGGAGTGTGCGTGAGGCGCAGGGGTGACGGTCAGGAGGAGGGGACGGTGGGCTCGAACAAGGTCGGCGAGGCGTGTCCGGTGGAGCTGCTGGACGACGGGGAGCGGTTGTCGGTCGACGAGCTGCGGGCGGTGCAGCTCGAGCGGCTGCGGGAGACCGTGCGGCGGTGCTACGAGAACGTGCCGCACTACCGGGCCGCGCTGGACGGGGCCGGGTTCCACCCGGACGACCTGCGTGACCTCTCGGACCTGGGCCGGCTGCCGTTCACGACCAAGGAGGACCTGCGCCGGAACTACCCGTTCGGCATGTTCGCCGTGCCCCGCGACCACGTCGTGCGCGTGCACGCCTCCTCCGGTACGACGGGCCGCGCGACGGTTGTCGGGTACACCCGCCACGACATCGACACCTGGTCCGACCTGATGGCGCGGTCGATCCGGGCAGCCGGCGGCCGGCCCGGCGACGTCTGCCACATCGCGTACGGGTACGGCCTGTTCACCGGCGGCCTCGGCGCCCACTACGGCGCCGAGCGCCTGGGCTGCACCGTCGTGCCCGTCTCCGGCGGCATGACCGAGCGGCAGGTACAGCTGATCCGCGACTTCGAGCCGCGCATCATCATGGTCACCCCGTCGTACTTCCTCGCGCTCCTCGACGAGATGCTTGCCCAGGGCATCGACCCGGAGGAGACCGCGCTGCGGATCGGGATCTTCGGGGCCGAGCCGTGGACCGAGCAGATGCGGGCCGAGGTGGAGTCGCGGACCGCGATGCACGCGGTCGACATCTACGGCCTGTCCGAGGTGATGGGGCCGGGCGTCGCGCAGGAGTGTGTGGAGACCAAGGACGGGCTGCACATCTGGGAGGACCACTTCTACCCCGAGGTGATCGACCCGGTGACCGGCGAGGTGCTGCCGGACGGGGAGGTCGGCGAGCTGGTGTTCACCTCGCTGACCAAGGAGGCGTTCCCGGTCATCCGCTACCGCACGCGCGACCTGACCCGGCTGCTGCCCGGCACGGCCCGCCCGGCGATGCGGCGGATGGAGAAGATCACCGGCCGCACCGACGACATGATGATCGTGCGCGGGGTGAACGTGTTCCCGACCCAGATCGAGGAGCAGATCCTCGCGGTACGCGGGCTCACGCCGCACTACCTCTGCGTGCTGACCCGGCCGGGCCGGATGGACGAGCTGACCGTCCGGGTCGAGGTGGCCGGCGACTTCGACGGCGACCGTACGACGCTGGGCGCGGACCTGGCCCGCCGGGTGAAGGACCGGATCGGCGTCAGCTGTGCCGTCGAGGTCGTCGAGCCGCACGCCCTCGAACGCTCCCTCGGCAAGGCCAAGCGCATCCAGGACGACCGCTGATGCGGACGAACCGGATCGAGGCGTTCAGCGACGGCGTCTTCGCGATCGCGATCACCCTCCTGATCATCGAGATCCACCCGCCGGAGGACACCAGCCGGCTGGGCCACCAGCTGCTCGACCTGTGGCCGTCGTACCTCGGCTATCTGATCAGCTTCCTGCTGATCGGCCTGGTGTGGGCGAACCACCACCAGATGTTCGACCACATCGCCCGCGGCGACCGGGTGCTGATCTTCATCAACATGCTGCTGCTGATGGACGTCGTGTTCCTGCCGTTCGTGACGGGTGTGCTGGCGTCGGCGCTGCGCAACGGCGAGGGCGAGCGGGTGGCGGTCGTCCTGTACGGCGGGACGCTGACGGTGGGCGGGGTCTTCTTCAACGCGGTGTGGGAGTACGCGCGCCGGCACCACCGGCTGCTGCACGACGGCATCACGCCGGCCGACGCGGCCGCGATGAGCCGCCGCTTCCTGCTCGGACCGTTCCTGTACGGCGCCGGCTCCGCCCTCGGCGCCTGGCTTCCCGCGCTCGGCCTGGCGGTGTTCGGCTTCCTGATCCTGTTCTACTGGCTCCCGCCGCTGAGCCGTTCGAAGGATCTGGTCACAAGGGCCCGATGAGCGGCGACACGCCTGGTCACAAGGGCCCGATGGACAGAAGTTAATGGGTGAGCCATTCGCCGAAGGCGTAGGGCTCGCGGGTGAACAGGTAGGTGGCCCAGTTGAGTTTGACCGGGCGGCCGGACTCGTCGCGGGTGATGCGGAGGAGCTCGCCGGTCTCGCGGCCGGACTTCGTGCGGTAGACGTCCGGGGCGATCTGCTCGAAGACCGACGGGGGCTTGTGGTCGGGAGCGCCGTCGAGCCGGGCCTCGAGCACGCCCTGGCGGACGGAGAACGTGAACGGCTCGCCCTCGGAGAACCACGTGCCCAGGACGCCGGCGAACTCGGCCGGCACCGCCGTGCCCGCGACCCACGGCTCGGCGGGTGCCGGGTCGTTGTCGAGCACGGAGGTGATCAGCTCGGCCGCGAGCCCGGCCGGGTCCGGCGCGGAGGTCGAGTTCATCAGGCAGATCCCGGCGGTGCGCGAGTCGCGGTGCACGAACATGCCGGTGACGTGCCCCGGCATGCCGCCGGTGTGGCCGGCGTACACCCGGTCGCCGGAGCGCACGAGCATGAACCCGAGGCCCCAGGCCAGCTGCCACTTCTCCAGGTCGGCCATGATCTGCACCTGGCACATCTCGTCGAGGGTGTCCTTCGACAGCACCTCGTCGTTGCCGTCGGCAATGAACGTCGCCCACGCGGCCAGGTCGGCGGCCGTACTCGCCAGCGCGCCCGCCGGTGCCGTCGCCTTGATGTCCAGCACCGGCTCGACGGACGGCACGTCGCTGAACGGCGGTACGTAATAACCGGTCACCGCGCCCCCGGCGAGACCCAGCGTCGTACGGCGCAGTCCGAGCGGGTCGAGCACCCGAGCCTTCACCGTGTCGAACCAGTCCCGCTCCTCGATCCGCACCACGACCTCGCCGAGCAGCGAGTAGACCAGGTTCGAGTAGTGCCAGCGGTGGTGCGGCTTGAGGATCCGCTCCGCCTCGTTCCAGCCGGAGACCAGGCCCTCGCGGTCCGGGTACTCCAGCACCTCCCAGATGTCGCCGACCGGCTCACGCTGCATGCCGCTGACGTGCGCCAGCGCCTGCCGGATGGTGATCCCGGTGTGCTTGCTCTCCGGGATGAACGTCTCCAGCGTGTCGTCCAGCGACAGCTTGCCGGCGTCGCGCAGCGCCATCACCACGACCGCGGTGAAGGTCTTGGTGATCGACGCGATCAGGAACTGCGAGTCCGGCCCCGGCGGCTCGGTCCCGCCCAGGTCGGCGACACCGGCGCCGCCGGTCCACAGCAGCTCACCGCCGCGGGACACGGCCGCGGCGATCCCCGGCACCCGGAACGTCGACTGGCGTCCCGCGACGATCCGGTCGAGCGCGACGACGGTCTGGTCCGTGAGGGCGGTCATGGCCAGGAGACTACGCGGCCGCGAGGACAGTCCGCGGAACGTACAGTGAGCGGGTGCGCATCGCGATCCTCGGGCCGACCGACGTACGGGTCGCCGACGGCTCACCGGTCGAGGTCCGCGGCGGCCGGCTGCGCGCTTTGCTGGTCCGGCTCGCGCTGGACGCCGGCCGCCCGGTCTCCACGGCCGCGCTCGTCGACGCCCTGTGGGGCGACGAACCCCCGGCGGCGGTCGCGAACGCCCTGCAGTCCCTGGTCTCCCGCCTGCGCACCGCCCTCGGCTCGACCGACGCCGTACGCTCCGGCCCGGCCGGCTACACCCTCACCCGCGCCGAGGTCGACGCGGCCGCCTTCGAACGCCTGGTCACCGAGGCCCGCTCCGCCGCGGATCCCGAGCGGGCGCTCTCCCTGCTCACCGAGGCCTCCGCGCTCTGGCGCGGCGAGGCGCTCGCCGACGTGCGCGAGGCGCCCTTCGCGGAGGCCCCGGCGGCCCGGCTCGAGGACCTGCGCCTCGCCGCCGACGAGGACCGTGCCGCCGCGCTGCTGGCCATCGGCCGCCCCGGAAGCGCGGTCGCCGCGCTCTCCCCGCTCGCCGTCGCGCACCCGCTGCGCGAGCGCACCCACGAGCTGCTGATCCGCGCCCTGCACGCGTCCGGCCGGCAGACCGACGCGCTCACCACGTACGACGCCCTCCGCACCCGCCTCGCCGACGAGCTCGGCGTCGACCCCTCCCCCAGGCTGCGCGACCTCCACGTCGCCGTCCTCCGCGGCGACCGCCTCGACACCGATCCGGTACGACGCCCTGTCGTGCCCGATCCGGTGCGTCGTGGCGACGCGGACGAGCCGGTACGAGCACCGGCGCAACCCGTGGACCGCACCGGCGCGGACGACGACACGCGCCCTGCCGGCGTCGTACCGAACAACCTGCGGGCTCGCCTCACCAGCTTCGTCGGCCGGGACGACGACGTCACCGCGATCGGCGGCCTGCTCCGGACCGGCACGCGCCTGGTCACCCTCGTCGGCCCCGGCGGTGCCGGCAAGACCCGGCTCGCCACCGAGGCGGCGCGCACGCTCGGCACCACGTCGTACGACGGGATCTGGTTCGTCGAGCTGGCGCCGCTCGGCGACGCCGCCGACGCGGCGCCGGCGATGCTCGGCACGCTGGGCGTCGGCGAGATCGTCGGCGACCTGCGCGGCGCGCTGTCCGGTCTCCCCAAGGTGCGGACCGCGCGCGAGCGGCTCGTCGAGGTGCTCGCCGACCGCGACGTCACCCTGGTGCTGGACAACTGCGAACACCTCGTGGCCGGACTGGCCGAGCTCGCCGAGACGCTGCTCGCGCACTGCCCGCGGCTGCGCGTGATCGCGACCAGCCGCGAACCGCTCGGCATCGACGGCGAGCAGCTGTACCCGGTCGGCCCGCTCCGCATGCCACCGGTCCAGTCCGCACCGCGCGAGCCGGCCAGGCAGGAGTCCGCGGACCACGGCGAGAGCTACCCGGCGGTGCGGCTGTTCCTGGACCGCGGCCGCGCCGTGCGACCCGCGTTCGCCCTGACGGACGCGAACGCGGTGGCCGTCGCCGAGATCTGCCGGCGGCTGGACGGGATGCCGCTGGCGATCGAGCTGGCCGCGGCCCGGCTGCGCTCGCTCGGTCCGGAGCAGATCGTCGAGCGGCTCGAGGACCGGTTCCGCCTGCTCACGACCGGCAGCCGGACCGCGCTCCCCCGGCACCAGACCCTGCGCGCGGTGGTGGAGTGGAGCTGGGACCTGCTCGACGAGGCCGAGCGGCAGGTCGCCCGGCGGCTGTCGGTGTTCTCCGGTGGCGCGACCCTGGACGCCGCCGAGCGGGTCTGCGCCGGTCCCGGCCTGCCGCCGGACGAGGTGCTCGGCGCGCTGGCGTCGCTGGTCGACAAGTCGCTCGTCGAGGCGGGCTCCGCCGGCGGCACGGTGCGCTACGCGATGCTCGAGACGGTCAAGGCGTTCAGCGCCGAACGGCTCGGGGAGGCCGCCGAGACCGAGTGGGTACGACGGGCGCACGCCGACTGCTTCCTGGCGCTCGCCGAGCGGGCGGCGCCGAACCTGCGCACCGGCGAGCAGCTGGACTGGATCGCCCGGCTGACCGCGGACCACGACAACCTGCTCGGGGCGCTGCGGTACGCGATCGACACCGGCGACGCCGATCTCGCGATCCGGCTGGTCGCGGTGCTCG
>DASXRB010000059.1:0-4227 GCA_036506875.1 Kribbellaceae bacterium
CCCTCCATATCACACCGGGACATCACACCGTGACATCACACCGTGACATCACACCGGGACCGTGAGGCGGGCGACGTAGCCCTCGGCCACCGAGCCGGTGACGGTCGCGAGCTGGCGGACCCCGCCGTCGTCGCCGAAGACGTTGTCGGTCTTGAGCGAGGTGCTCGCCAGGTTCCGCGCGCTTCCGTCGTACCCGTCGGTGGCGTAGACCGCGGCACAGACGTCCTGCGGGAGGGCGAGCTGCGAGGTGGCGCTGATCGTGCCGGCCGCGGTCGCCTCGGACAGGCTGGCGTACACCTCGAAGTGGATGTGCGGCCAGCGGCCGGAGTACGCCGCCGGGAAGATCGTGGTGAACGTGACCGTGCCGTTCGCGTCCGCGGCCTGGACGCCGCGCAGGTAGTTCTCGTTCGCCAGGCCCTCGGAGTACAGCGAGTACCGGCCCCGGGCGTCGCAGTGCCACAGGTAGACGGCCGCGCCCGGCAGCGCCGCGCCGGTGGTGTTCTCGGTGACGGTGAGCTCGACGGTGAGCGGTACGCCGTCGGCGACCCCCGAGGCGGAGCCGAAGCTGCGCCGGATGTCGCTGCGGACGATACCGGACTGGGTGAGCACGTTCGGTCCGTTCGACCCGTCACCCGGGTACGGCCCGGACGTCTCCTGCGGGATCTCCTCGGTCGCGCCGCCGGTGGTGCTCGTCGTACCGGTGGTGCTCGTCATCGTGCCCGCGGACGGGCTCGAGCTGGTGCCGGTGCTCGCCGTACCCGTGGTGTCGTCGGCGCAGCCGGCCAGCGCGGCCAGGCCGGCGCCGGCGAACAGGCCGAGCACCCGGCGGCGGGCCAGCAGTGTGCCCAGGTCGTAGGTGAGCCCCCGGTCGTGCTCGTGCGGTGCCATCGTGGTTCTCCGTTCCATCGTGTACGACGATGGTGTGCGGCGCGCCTGGACGCGGGCGGCGAGAATCCTGGGAGCCGGCTGTGAGCCGGTTTTCCACAGCGGCCGGTGGGGCGGCGCGCCGATGTCGGCGGCCTGGCCTAGCGTTGCGGTCATGAGCACAGCTCCCGTCGACCGCCGCACCGCGACGCACACCGAGCACCCGAGCGGGGCGCTGTCGCCGTCACGTGCCGCGGACTTCATGAGCTGCCCGCTGAAGTACCGGTTCCGCGTGATCGACCGGCTGCCGGAGGCACCGTCACCGGTGGCGGTGCGCGGCACCGTCGTGCACGCCGTGCTGGAGCGGCTGTTCGACCTGCCGGCGGGCCAGCGGACGCTGGAGCGCGCCGTGGAGCTGGTCGAGCCGCAGTGGCAGGCGCTGCTGGAGGCGGACCCGGAGCTGGCCGCGCTGTTCGCCGAGGACGCGACCGGCGAGGAGCTCGCGGCCTGGCTGACCGAGGCGCACGAGCTGCTGCGCCGCTACTTCACGCTGGAGGACCCGAACAGCCTGGAGCCCGCCGAGCGCGAGCTGTACGTCGAGGCCGAGCTGGACTCCGGCCTCCAGCTGCGGGGATACGTGGACCGCCTGGACGTCGCGCCGTCGGGTGAGCTGCGGGTGGTCGACTACAAGACCGGGCGGTCGCCGTCGGAGTTCTTCGAGGCCAAGGCGCTGTTCCAGATGAAGTTCTACGCGCTGGTGCTGTGGCGACTGCGCGGGGTGGTGCCGGCGATGCTGCAGCTGGTCTACCTCGGCAACGGCGAGATCGTGCGCTACGTGCCCGAGGAGCGCGATCTGGTCGCCTGCGAGCGCAAGGTGTCGGCGCTGTGGCAGGCGATCACCCGGGCGCTGGAGTCCGGCGACTGGCGGCCCAGCCCCGGCCCGCTGTGCGACTGGTGCGACTACAAGGCGCTGTGCCCGGCGTGGGGCGGCACTCCCCCACCACTGCCGCAGCGCACCGTCGAAGAGGTCGCCGAGGAGTCGGCCGAGGTGGACCTCGTCGGTGTCGACGGGTGAACGCGCCGGGCGCGGGACCGCCGGCCTGTCCCGCGCCCGTCCTACCTCCCGTCAGTGCCGTCAATGTGCGGGCTTGTAGGCGATCTGGAGCATCGCGTTCACGCCCGGCGGCGGCGTGAAGCCGAAGATGTCCTCGCTCGACTGGTGCCCGGGCACGAGGTTCACACCGGTGTCCTCCCCGTAGATGGTCTCGACGGTCGTCGTGCCACGGAAGGTCGTCGTGTCCTCCTCGTCGGTGAACAGCGTGGTCGGTCCGGCGCTCCCGGGTGCGACCCACCAGTTGAGGATCTCCACGCTGATGTGCACCGCACCGTTGAACACGCCGTGCGCGCAGCCGGCGAACTCCGCGTCGCCGGTGTTCGTCCCGGTCACCGGGTCGTGGTCGAGTTCGGCCCAGCCCCAGAACCCGCCGAGTTCCTCGGCGCCGCAGACGCTCTTGTTGTTGCAGTTGAACGAGACGCCGATCTGCCAGACGTCCATCTGCCCGTCGCCGCCGTACCCCTGGGCGGACGTGCTCCCGCCCACGAGCCCCGCCGCTGCCAGCGCCATCGTCGCGGCTACCGCCGCACACCTCTTGATCACGCGCATAGAACCCCTCCCGCGCTGTTGTCGGCACCCGAAGGTGCCGGGTGGACAGCCCGAGCATGCGCCTGTTGACCGGCACAGTCCAGCGTCACGGAACGTTGCTTCCGCACGTAGCCGAACGGTCACTGCCTGGGCGCGAAGAGCGGTTCCAGGCGACTGGCGAGCTCCGGCCGGTTACGCAACGTGTCCAGCAACAGTTTGTCGGCCAGGTCCGCCAGTGCGCGGTCGACCTCGGCCAGGTCGGCGCCGGCCAGCCCGGGTTCGCGCCGGCCCAGCCGGAGCACCTCGGCGTCGATGAACTCCCGGCACCGCCGTGCCAGCCGGTCCGCGAAATCGTTGCTCTGCGCAACTGTCATCGTCGTACCCCCTCACTCGGGATCGTTGTGGTTGTCGCCGCCGACGCGGAACGAGTCGGTCACCCCGATGTAGGCCAGGTGCGTGACCAGGCCCTGGCTCGCGTGCGGCAGGTTGTGGCAGTGGTCCATCCAGACGCCGGGGTTGTCGGCCCGGAACGCGATCTCGTAGCTGTCTCCGTCGGCGACCTCGAGCGAGTCGGTCCACCACGGGCTGCCGGTGGCGGCGGTGCCGTTGCGGCTGAGGACCAGGGCGTGGTGGCCGTGCAGGTGCATCGGGTGCGGCTGGCCGCTGCTGTTGCTGATCGTCATCCGCACCACGTCGCCCTCGGCGACCATGAACATCGGCACGTCCGGGTACTTGTGACCGTTGATCGTCCACCACAGCCCGGGCCGCCCGTCGAGGAAGCCGGGCCGCCGGCCGATCCGGTACTCGAACCGCCGGTCCGGGTGCCCGGTGTCCAGCCCGGCCGGCGCCGGCGTGCCGTAGGACAGCAGGTCCACGTCGTCCTTGCCGAGCTGCTGCGACGGCACGCGCGCGCCCGGCGGGCCGATCACCAGTGACGTCGACGGGCCGCCGGCGTCGAGCCGCAGGGCCGAGCCGTCGGACGGCACCGTCGCCTCCAGGTCGACCCGGCCACCCGCGGGCAGCTTGTAGCCCGCGCCATCGACCGGCCCCGGCCCGTGCAGGTCGCGCCCGTCGACCGCGACGACCGTGTACGACGCCCCCGCCACGCCGGTGCGCAGCAGGCTGTCGTCGGTGTTCACGACCCGGACCCGGACCCGCGTTCCCGCGGGAACGTCGAGCCGGCTCTGCCCGGTGCGGCCGTCGATCGTGCGCCGCTTGTCGTAGCTGTGCACCACCGCGACCACGTCACGCGCCGCGGCGGCCGCGCGCGGCGTGATCACCAGCGGCCCGAGCAGGCCGCCGCGGACCTGCGCGTCCGACACCTGGTGCGAGTGGTACCAGTACGTCCCCGCGCGGTCGGCCACGAATCGGTACAGGTGCCGCCCGCCCACCGGTACCGCGTCCTGGGTGACCCCGGCAACCCCGTCCTCCGCGTTCGGCACGTCCACGCCGTGCCAGTGCAGCGTCGTACCGCCGGACACGGACTCGTTGACCAGCGTGACCTGCACCAGGTCGCCCTCCCGGGCCCGGATCAGCGGGCCCGGCGAGCTGCCGTTCAGCGTGTAGCCGTCGACCCGCTCCCCGCTCGCCAGGGTCAGCGTCTCCTTGCGTGCGACCAGCGTGACCGCGACGTCCGGCGCCCCGGTGCGCGGTCCGGTCAGGTCCGCGACCGCCGTGCCGCCGTGGTGGTGCTCGTGGTCCATCGACCCGGCCGGGCCGCC
>DASXRB010000060.1:0-4870 GCA_036506875.1 Kribbellaceae bacterium
GCGTCTTGCCGGCCACGTCCAGGTAGTCGTTGATCCGCTCCACTCTCGGCCGGAACCAGCCCAGGTCGCTGTCCGGGATGCCGAGCAGCGCCGCGACCACCCCGCTCGGCAGCAGGTACGCGAACTCGGCCATGAAATCGACGGGCTCACCGCCGGACCCGAGCTCGGCCATCCGGTCGAGCAGCCCGCCGGTGAGCTCGACGATCGCCGGCTCCAGCGCGGTCACCCGGCGCGGCGTGAACACGGCCTGGAACAGCCGGCGCATCCGGGTGTGGGCCGGCGCGTTGCTGAACATCATCGAGCCGTACAGCATCGCCAGCACCGGGTGCTCGCGCCACCGCGGTGACACCGGCTCGACGTAGGCCGAGTCCACGACGCGGAACGCCGGGTCCCGCAGCACCCGGTCCGCCGCGTCGTACCCGTTCACCAGGGCGGCGTACGACGGATGGCCGGGCAGCGCGGACACCGGCCCGAGCTCGTGCAGCGCGGCGTAGAACGGGTACGGATCGTCGAGGCCCTCGCCGGACAGCAGCCCGGCGAGGACCTCGCTCGCGTCCTTACCCGTCAACGCAGCACCGTGAGCGGGACGGCGTCGGCCATCGCCTGGTAGCCGGCCTCGTTCGGGTGGATGTGGTCGCCGGAGTCGAACTCGGCGCGCAGCCGGCTCGGGTGGTCCGGGTCGCGCAGCACCGCGTCGAAGTCGACCAGCGCGTCGAACTCCGTGCTCGACCGCAGGTAGGCGTTGACCGCCTGCCGGGTGGCCTCCTTCGCCGGCGTCCAGGCGCCCTCGCCGGCCAGGCCCTGGAACGGGGTGATGGTGCCGGCGATGCTGCGGAGGCCGTGCTCCTTGGCCTGCGCGTTCACCTGCCGCAGCGCGCCGATCACCCGGTCGGCGGACTCGTTGTTCATCCAGATGTCGTTGACGCCGATGTTGGTGATGACGGCCTTCGGCCGGGTCTGCGAGAACACGTCCTCGTCCAGCCGGGCGAGCGCGTTCACGCCGAGCTGCTGGAAACCGGGGAAGCCGGCGTCGCCGGGCTCCGGGCCGTCGTGCAGCAGCCGGCTGCCCGCCAGGCCGACGTTCAGCACCGACGGCGCGCCGCCGCGGGCGTCGGCGAGCAGCCGCTCGGCGAGCTGGTCGGTCCAGCGGTTGTTGCCGCTGATCGAGGAGGCGATGCCGTCCACGATCGAGTCGCCGAGCACGACGACCGCGCCGTTGGACCGGGCGGTCTGCACGTCGACCCCGGACAGGAACAGCCAGCAGCACGCCCGGGTCGTGGTGTAGCCGGCGCCACCGGCGTCGGTGACCAGGTTGCCCGCGCCGTAGAAGCTGTTCTGCCGCGACGAGGCGTGCCAGGTGACCGGGCCGGTCGGGACCGGGAAGTAGACGCTGATCACCAGGCTGCCGAGATCGCCGACCGGCAGGTCGACCGGGTCGCTGAGCAGCTCACCGCCCTTGGTCAGCGTCGCCGACGCCGCGCCGCTGAAGGTCAGCGCGTGCGACGTCGCGGGGTCGATGTCCTTCTCGTCGGCCGTCGCGGTGTTCGGCAGCGCGACGGTGGCGGCGCCGATCTGCACCGGCTGCTCGCCGTACAGATTGGACAGCCGGACCCGGATCCGGTCGCCGCCGACCGTGGTCCGGACGATGAAGCGGGTGGACTGGTTGTTCAGGCCCGCGTTGGTGAAGCCGGCGGGCTCGGCGTGCGTCACCGCGGCCGCCCAGCTGCCGATCCACTGCGGCCCGCTGGCCGCGGACGGTACGTCGTCGGCGGCGAAGGAACCCGACAGAGCCAGGCCGGAGCCGGCGAGGGACAGGACGGTCGCTACCGCGACCGGCCGGAACTGCAGGGGCCGTAATAACAGGGGAAGGCGCATGGCGGAACACCCCTCCATTGGGGTCGGCGTGCGGGCGTGAGCGGCCACACGCGAGTGGCGGTCTTCCGAAACCTAGTTCCGCGTCAGGTACGCCGTCAATGGCCCTCCGGGTAACCGGCCGGGGTGGCCGTGAAGGGCATCGGGGAAGTAGAGTCCGAACAGGCCGGGTGGGGTCCGGCAAAACGGTCACGGACCGTCGGGAAAATGCACTCTTCCATTCGCCTTCCGCCCGGGGGGAATGCAAAACAAATGACTATTCGCAGTGTCGGTGACGACCTGGCCCGGACCGGGTCGTACGTGGTCCGCGCCCTCCGGCTGTTCGACGCCTACGGCGACCGGGAGGCGGTCGCCGGCCAGGGCCGCCGGCTCACCTACCGCCAGGTCAGGGACCAGGTCCTCGACCTCGCCGCCGGCCTGCAGGAGCGCGGCGTGCGGGCCGGCACCGGGGTGCTCGTGCTGGCCGGGAACACGATCGAGCTGCCCGCCTTGCAGCTCGCGCTGCACCTGCTCGGCGCCCGCACGATGTGGATCGCGCCGATCGCCGGCCGCACCGAGATCGAGCAGTTCGCCGCCCTCTCGCAGCCCGACCTCTTCCTGTACGACGCGGTGGGCAAGGCCGAGCTCGGCGCCCGGCTCAGCAAGCAGCTGGGCCACTGGGTGCCGGTGCTGTGCCTCGGCGAGGGCGGCCTGGGACCGGACCTGCTGGCGCCGCGCGCCCCCGGCGCGGCCGCGTTCCGCCCGGAGCGCGCCGGCGACGACATCGCCACCTGCCTGCAGACCAGCGGCACGACCGGGGTGCCGAAGCTGGTGCACCACCGGCAGGCGTTCTACGAACAGATCCTCGCCCTGGCCGCCGACTTCGTCGCCGCCGGCAACCCGCTCCTGCGGCACCTGTCGCACTCGCCGATGGCGTTCGCCAGCGGCCAGATCACCGGCCTGTTCAACCTGTTCACCGGCGGCGTGCTGTTCCTCGAGGAGACCTGGGACGCCGGCAACGCGCTGGCGGTCATCGAGCGCGAGCGGATCAACTCGACGTACGTCTCCCCGCCGCTGCTCTACCAGCTCCTCGACCACCCGGCCCTGGCGACGACCGACGTGACCAGCCTGTTCATGCTCAACGTCGGCGCCGGTCCCGCCGCGCCGTCGCGGCTGCGGCAGGCCATCGCCGCGTTCGGCCCGTGCCTGCGGATCGTGTACGGCCTCAGCGAGGTGATCGTGGTGACCGCCCAGCCCGGCCTCACCGAGGACCCGGAGCACCCCGAACGGCTGCGCTCCTCCGGCACGCCGTACGGCGACGTCCGGGTCCAGATCCGCGACGGCGAGGGCATCCCGCTCGAGCCCGGCGAGACCGGGGAGATCTGGGCCGCGAGCAGGCTCGCGTTCGCCGGCTACTGGGGCCGGCCCGAGCTGACCGCGCGGACGATCGTGGACGGCTGGGTGCGCACCGGCGACCTCGGCTTCCTCGACGAGGACGGCTACCTGTACGTCGTCGACCGGGTCGCCGACACGATCATCACGGGCAAGGCGAACTGGAACGTCTACACCCGGCCGATCGAGGACCTGCTCGCCGCGCAGCCGGGCGTGCGCGCCGCCGCGGTGATCGGGGTCCCCGACGAGGAGTACGGCGAGGTGCCGCATGCCTACGTCGTACGACGTGACGGCGAGCACCCGGCAGCCGCCGGCCTGGCCGCGGCAGTCGTTGCCGAGTACAACGAGATGTGGGAGCCGCGCGGGGTCACGTTCCTCGACGAGCTGCCGCTGACGATCGCCGGCAAGGTCGACAAGCAGGCGCTGCGGTCGCGCTGGGCGGACGAGCACCGGGCCGGCGACGGGGCAAGCCGGTGAGCGGCCGGCGCGCGGGGCTGCTCGCGCTGTTCTCCGCCGACGTGATCTCCGTCCTCGGCAACCGGGTCTCCATGGTCGCGATCCCCTGGCTGGTGCTGCAGACCACCGGCAGCGCGGCGAAGATGGGCCTGATCGCGGGTGCCGAGATGCTCCCGTACGTGATCTCCGGCGTGGTCGCGGCACCCCTCGCCGACCGCTTCGGCCTGCGTCGTACCTCCATCCTCACCGACGTCGGCAGCACGCTCGCGATGGTCGCGATCGCGGCCGGGCGGGACACCCCGTTCCTGCGCCTGGTGGTGCTGGTCGCGATCGCCGGCACGCTGCGCGGCCTCGGCGACCGGGTCAAGCACGTGATGCTGAAGCCGATGGCCGAGGTGGCCGGGGTGCGGATGATCCGCGTGACCTCGGCGTACGAGGGGTTCACGAAGGGGGCGACGCTGATCGGTGCGCCGCTGGGCGGCCTGATGATCCTGTGGTTCGGCGCGAACGGCGCGATCTGGATCGACGCCGTGTCGTTCGCGGTGTGCGCCGGGCTGATCGCGGCGCTGGTGCGGCCGCCGGTGGCACCGCGCACCGAGGCGCCGGAGCCTTACCTGAAGGCGCTGCGCGGCGGGTTCACGTACCTGCGGACCGACCGGCTGCTGCTCGGGATGATCACGATGATCTTCGTGCTGAACGTGCTGAACCAGGCCAGCACGGCGGTGTACGTGCCGCTGTGGGTCAACGAGGTGTTCGGCTCGCCGGCCGAGCTCGGCGTGGTGTTCGGCGGGTTCGCGGCCGGGGCGCTGCTCGGCAACGTGGTCTTCACGTTCCTGGCGCCGAAGCTGCCGCGGGTGCCGGCGTTCTTCCTCGGCGCCGCGCTCGGCGCGTCGCCGCGGCTGCTGGTGCTCGGGCTGACCGACCGGCTGTGGCTCGTGGTGCTGGTGAGCTTCGCGTGCGGGGTGGCGATGGCCTCGGTGAACCCGGTGATGGGCGTGATGCTCTACGAGCGGGTGCCGGCCGCGTTGCAGACCCGGGTGTTCGGGGTGACCGGCGCGGTCGCCTTCATCGGGATCCCGATCGGCGGTGTGCTGGCCGGCTGGTCGGTGGCGTGGCTCGGGCTGCGTCCCGCGATCCTGACCGCGGGTGTCGTGCTGCTGGTGGCGACCGT
>DASXRB010000061.1:0-3993 GCA_036506875.1 Kribbellaceae bacterium
GCTGCCGGACGACCGCTTCGAGCCGTGGGCGGAGGCGGCCAGGGACCGGCTGCGTGCCCGGCACCTGGAGCTGCTGAGGGCCGGTGGGCTGTGGGACGAGGTCGTCGAACGCGACCCCACCGCCGAGGACGCGCACTGCGCACTGATGCGACGCGCCCTCGACGTCGGCGACCGGGCGGCCGTCGTACGGCGGTTCGGCGCGTTGCGGGAGATCCTGCGCGCCGACCTCGGCGTCGGGCCGGGCGCCGGGGCGATCGCGCTGTACGAGCAGGCGCTGCGGCTGGACAGGCTCGAGCCGCCGACTCCCGCGCAGCACACCGCGTCGTTGCTGGCCCGTGCGCTGGTGGGCCTGAACGCCGGCGACCTCGACGAGGCGGATGCCTTGGCCGAGCGGGCGCGACGGGTCGCGCTCGACGCCGGGCTGGGCCGGGAGCTCGGTGAGGCGAGCGCCGTCGTCGGCATGGTCGCGCAGCAGCGCGGGTCGTGGCGTGAGCGGTTCCTGCGGGAGTTCACCTTCGTCCTCGGCCGCGATCGGAGGGTGGCGAGCCACGTGCTCGACGGTCAGCTGTGCCTCGCCGAGTACTGCGTCGGTGGTCCGGGCCCGTTGGACGAGCTCGCGGGTTTCGCGCGCGGGCTGCTCGACGCCGCCGACCGCGCCGCGTCCGGACCCGGCACGGCGCTGGCGCATCTGCTGGTCGGCGAGACGGCGCTGCTCGGCGGCGCACCGGACGAGGCTCGCCCGCACCTCACGTGCGCGATGGACCTCTACCGGTCGCTCGGGGCCGCGGCCGGGCAGGTGATGGCACTGCAGCGCCTCGCCGAGCTCGCCCTCTCCACCGGCGGCTCCGCGGCCGCGCGCCGCCTCGCCCGGCACGGGCTGGGCCTCGCCGCGACGCACTGGCTGCGGCCGCACCTGGACGTCCGGATGCACGAGATCCTGGTCCGGGCCACCCCGGGCCCGCCGGCGTCGCTGCGTGTCGTACGCGTCGCCGACGAGGCGCTGGCCGGCATGGTCACCTGCGCGCCGTGCTCCATCGGCTTCACCCTGGCCTCGGCTGCCGTGTACGCCGGCGCCGGCCGGATCGAGCCCGCACGCCGGAGCGTCGACCACGCCGAACGGCTCGCCGGGATGTGGCCCGGCGGCCCGTGGCACGCCCGGTTGTGGGAGACGCGCGGCGCGCTGCGCCGGGCCGAGGGCGACGAGGCGCAGGCGCGAGCCATGCTGGTCGAGGCCGCGAGACGGTACGACGAGGCGGGCCGGCCGGCCGACGCCGCCCGCTGCCGGGCCTGAGGACGGCTTACAGCGTGCGGAGCGCGTCGCCGATCGCCCGGTGGAAGGTGGGATAGGCGTAGATCGTCTCGCTGAGCACCGGGACCGGCACCTGCGCCTTCACCGCCACCGCGAGGGCGCCGAGCATCTCACCGCCCATCGGACCGGCCGAGGTGGCGCCGACGAGCACGTCACGCCCGGCGTCGACGACGAGCTTCACGAAGCCCTCGTTGCCGGCCTTGTGAATCCAGCCGCGCGCCGACTCCGGCACTTTCGCCGTGCCGATCCGGACGTCCAGACCCGCGTCGCGGGCCTGCTGCTCGGTCAGCCCGACCGCACCGATCTCGGGATCGGTGAACGTCACCCGCGGCACCGCGCGGTAGTCAGCGACCGGCGCGCCGTCGGTGCCGAGGATGTCGTGCACCGCGATGTTCGCCTGGTACATCGCCATGTGCGTGAACGCACCGTGCCCGGTGACGTCGCCGACCGCCCACAGCCCGTCGCCGGCCCGCATCCGCTCGTCGGTCTCGATCGACCGTACCCGCGGGTCGAGCCCGGCGCTGTCCAGGCCGAGACCGGCGATCTCGACCCTCCGGCCGGTGGCCACCAGCAGCTTCTCGCCGCGCACGCCGGCGCCGTCGTCGAGCTCGATGGTGAAGCCGTCGTGGTCGTGCCGGACGCGTCGAGCCTGGACCCCGACCCGGAAGGTCACCCCGTCGCGCTCCAGCGCCCGCTGCGCGACCTCGCTCGACTCCGGCTCCTCCATCGCCAGGACGCGGTCGACGGCCTCCACCACGGTCACGTCGACGCCGAACCGCGCGAACACCTGGGCGAGCTCGAGCCCGATCGCTCCCCCACCGAGCAGCAGCAGGCTGCCGGGCAGCGTCTCGGCCTCGATGGCTTCCCGGTTCGTCCAGTACGGCGTGCCGGCGAGCCCGTCGACCGGCGGGATCGAGGGCGTCGTACCGGTGGCGATCACGATGCCGCGGGCCGCCTCGAACTCCTTGCCGCCGGCAACGACCTTGTGCGGTCCGATCAGCCGGCCGCGTTCCCGCAGGAAGGTCGCGCCCTTGCCGGTCAGGCGGTCGACGGCGACCTTGTCGTCCCAGTCGTCGGTCGCCTCGTCGCGGATCCGGCGCGCGACCGGCGCCCAGTCCGGCGTCACGGTCGAGGACCCGGCCATGCCCTCGACCCGGCGGGTCTCGGCGACCAGGTTGGCGGCGCGGATCATCATCTTGCTCGGCACGCAGCCCCAGTACGGGCACTCGCCGCCGACCAGGCGGTCCTCCACCCCCAGCACCTTCAGGCCGGCCTCCGCCAGCCGCCCCGCGACCTCCTCGCCGCCGACCCCGAGACCGATGACGACCACGTCCACGTGTGCAGTCATACGTCCACCTTCGCAGACCGGCGTCGTAGGGGCAGGTCGGCGGCTACATGGCGAGGAAGGTGCTGACGCAGAAGCCGCGCTGGTCGAAGTTGGTCGCGGTGACCGCCCCGGTGGCCGGGTGGCCGTCGACGGTGCCGCTGAGCTGGCCCATGACGAGCAGCGAGTTGTCGTCGAGGCCGCTCGCCTGCAGCTTCGCGTGGTGCTGGACCGCGTCGGTCACGGTGGACTGCAGCAGGTCGCGCGAAGAGACGCAGGACCGGCTGAGGGCGGCCTTGACGTTGCCGGCATTGACGCTCGCCAGGAATGCGGTGATCGCGGCCTTCCCGGTCGGCGCCGTCACCACCGGACCACCGGTGGCGGGTCCGGTCGGCAGCCCCGACGGCAGCTCGGTGGGAAGGTCGGTCGGCAGCTGCGTCGGGAGATCCGTCGGCAGCTGGGTCGGCAGGTCCGTCGGCTCCTCGGTGGGCGGCGCGGTCTGCACGGACGGGGTGCTGCCGGCGTCGTCGTGGCTGACGAGGAAGCCCGGCGTGACGAACGCGGTGATGCCGATGATCGCCAGCACCGTGACGACGCCGGCGATGATGCCGAGCAGCTGCAGCGTGTTGTCCTTCCTCGGCGGCGTCGGCGTGGGTGCCGTCGGCGGTGTGCCGAACGCGGTCCGCGGCAGCTGCAGGGTCGGCTCGTTCCCGGCGTACGACGGGAAGCCGCCCGGCTGGCCGCTGTCCGGCGGACCGTCCGGCTGGGAGAACGTCCCGGGCCCCGGGTAGCCCGGCCCGTACTGCGGGAAGCCGTCGCGCTGCGTCGGACCAGCCTGTCCGTCACCGGGCTGCTGGCCGTACGGGGGCGGGTTGGTCATGCCCGTGCCTTTCGGTGAGTCGGCTCTGTGCCCACGGGGTACGCAACGGACCAACGACGCGGCACCTGCCGCGGTTCCCAGCCCCTGGAGTCCCGCCCGGCGAGTCTACGATCCGCGCGCCGGAGATGCTCCGGATGTGTTTTCCGGTCGCGGAACGTCCGGTATGAGATCTACAGTGGCGCCATGACCGACAACGACACCCCGTGGGAACCGCCCGTCGCCGGCACCGAGGTCGAGCACCTCCTGGGTGCACTCGACCGGCTGCGCACGACCTTCCGCTGGAAGGCCGACGGCCTCGACGCGGCCGGGCTGCAGACCCGCGTCGGCGCCTCGACGCTAACCCTCGGCGGCCTGCTCAAGCATCTGGCCGCGCAGGAGGACTACGCCTTCACCACCAAGCTGAGCGGCGAGCCGCTCGGCGCGCCGTGGGACGCCTGGGGCTGGGACGGCAGCAACGACTGGGAGTTCACCTCCGCCACC
>DASXRB010000062.1:0-2366 GCA_036506875.1 Kribbellaceae bacterium
AACGCGCGGGGGGCAATCGTGCGTGAGTACGCCAAGCGCGGCTGGACCTTCAGTCTCGCGGACTACCGCGACCGGTACGCCCAGTACAAGACGGACAAGGATCTACAGTCGGCCCACGCCGCATTTCCCTGGATCGTCACCTGGGACGACCACGAGGTGGAGAACAACTACGCCGGCCTCGTCGACGAGCTCGGCGACACCGGCCCGCGGTTCCAGGACCCGGTCCAGTTCGCCCGCCAGCGCGCCGCCGCGTACCAGGCGTACTACGAGCACATGCCGCTGCGCCGCCGGATCGTGCCCGGGTCGCCGAACTACCGGCTGTACCGCCGGTTCGACTTCGGTGACCTGCTCCGGATCAACGTCCTCGACACCCGGCAGAACCGCACCGACCAGCCGCCGGGGTTCTTCGCCGACTTCGGGCCGGTCCAGTCCGGACTCGACAACGTCAACGGCACGCTCACCGGTGACGAGCAGGAGGCGTGGCTCCGCCGCGGCCTGGCCCGTTCGCACGCGCGGTGGAACGTCATCGCCCAGCAGGTGATGATGAGCCAGCTCCGGTTCCCGAACCTGCTCGACCCGACCCACCCGCTGCCGCCGATCGCCAACCTCGACCAGTGGGACGGATACGACCCGGCACGGGCGCGGTTGCTGCGGTTCCTGCACGACGCGCGAGTGCCCAACCCGGTCGTGCTCGCCGGGGACATCCACTCCGCCTGGTTCAGCGACCTGCGGATCAACCGGGACGACCTGGGCAGCCCGCCGGTGGCCGTCGAGTTCACCGCGACGAGCGTCAGCTCGGACTTCCCGGTCGGGTTCGACGCGCCGCTCAAGGCCTTCAACCCGACGCTCAACCCGCACGTGCGGTACTTCGACGGGTTGCTCCGCGGGTACCTGCGCATCGACGTGCGCCGGCACCGGATGATCACGGACGCCCGCACCGTGGACAGCATCGCGGTCCGAGAGTCGCCGGTGCGCACCGCCACGTCCTGGGCCGTCCGCGCCGGCCAGCCCGGCCTCGTCCCCGCCTGACAGCCCTGCCGTTCGGCGACCCGCCTGCCTCCGCCCGCGCTGGCGAACCCGCCTGCCCTGCCGCGCCGCGTTCGCGAACCGGACTTTCGGGGTTTGCGTGCCTTAACCGGGCACGTGTAGCCACGAATACCCCGAAAGTCCGGTTTCGGCGGGACATCCTGGAAACCAGCCGGACCCAACCAGCATGATCTGACCCATGAAGATCTACGCGGAACTGCCCGTCAGGCGCACTCGCCAGGTGATCGCGGACCTCGTGGCGCTCGCCTGGGTCAGCGCCGGAGCCTGGCTCGCCAAGTTGCTGTACGACGGGGTGTCGCGCCTCGCCGCACCCGGCCGGAAGCTGGAGAGCACCGGCACGAGCCTCGCCGACCAGTTCGCGGACGCGGGCCGGCAGGCCCGCAAGGTGCCGGGCGTCGGGCGGAGCCTCGCCACCCCGTTCGAGGGCGGGGTGGACGCGGCCGACGCGATCACCCGCGCCGGTCGCAGCTACCAGGACGCGATCCACACCGCGGCCGTTCTCACCGCGGTCCTGGTGCTGGTCATCGTGCTCCTCGTCGTCCTAGTGGCGTGGTTCCCGTTCCGGGCGCGGTACGCACGCCGCGCCACGATCGGGGCGCAACTCCGCGCGGATCCGGCCGGCCAGGACCTGCTGGCGCTGCGGGCGCTGGCGACGCGTCCCCTGCGTCTCCTGCGGTCGGTCGGCGACGACCCGGTGGGCGATTGGCGCAGCGCCGATCCCACGACGGTCAACGCGCTCGCCGCGCTGGAGCTGCGCGCGGTGGGGCTCCGGCCCCGGCGATCTTAGTCACGGCGTCTCGCCCGCGGCCTCCAGGATCACCCTGACCACGCCGACGAGCACGGAGATTGGGACATCAGGCGCGGTGACCGCGACGAAGACCCGCTCCCCCGTGGCGACCAGGCGGCCGGCCTCGTCGTAGTAGGCCGCCTTCCCGACGCCGCCGACGTCCCTCGTCTTCCGCCCCGCGCGTGCGGCCGTGGACCGGGACGCCGCGTAGTTCTCGACGATCTCCACGGCCGTGATGATGCCCGAGGGGTAGAAGCAGACGGAGCGCTGCGGGTTGGTCCCGGTGGTCTGTCCCCGGCCCTGGGTCGACCCGAGAAGCTCGGAGAGCTGGTCGGACGTGATGAGCGCACAGGCGTCGGGAAGGCTGGTCAGGCCGTCCACGGGCGTGGCCGCGACGGTACCGGGCGAGGGCTTCGCCGCCGGTCGGGCCCGCGCCCCGTCGCCGCAGGCGGTCGCGAACGCCACCGCCGACGCGATCATCAGTACGCCGAGCCGTTGCATGACCGCCTCCATCCGCAGACGGTTCGTGGCG
>DASXRB010000063.1:0-2825 GCA_036506875.1 Kribbellaceae bacterium
GCGACACAGCTGGGCTCCGGCCGTGGCCTAGCCTGCAGGCATGCCGGCAAGACGACCGCGGGCCGGCGGGTTCGGTGCCGGAGCCGGCCGGAAGGGCCCGATGAACGACGACACGCCGGGTCACAAGGGCCCGATGAACGACGACACGCCGGGTCACAAGGGCCCGATGATTGGACGTGATGATGACGCAGTTGTGGGGTGGGCGGTTCGCCTCGGGGCCGAGTGACGCGCTGGCGGAGCTGAGCCGGTCGACGCAGTTCGACTGGCGGCTGGCGCCGTACGACATCGCGGGCTCGAAGGCGCACGCCGCCGTGCTGCACAAGGCGGGGCTGCTCAGCGACGACGAGCTGGAGCGGATGCTCGGCGGGCTGGACGAGCTGCTCGCCGACGTCGAGAGCGGGCGGTTCGGGCCGGCGCCGGAGGACGAGGACGTGCACACCGCGCTGGAGCGCGGGCTGCTGGAGCTGCTGGGCCCGGAGCTCGGTGGGCGGCTGCGGGCCGGGCGGTCACGCAACGACCAGGTGGCGACGCTGTTCCGGGGTTACCTGCGCGACCACGCGCGGGTGATCGCGCGATTGGTGCTGGAGCTGGTCGACGCGCTCGCCCGGCAGGCCGAGAAGCATCTCGGCGTCGCGATGCCCGGACGGACGCACCTGCAGCACGCGCAGCCGGTGCTGCTCAGCCACCACCTGCTCGCGCACGCCTGGCCGCTCGTCCGCGACCTGCAGCGGCTGCGGGACTGGGACGCCCGGGTCGCGGCCGACTCCCCGTACGGCTCCGGCGCCCTGGCCGGCAGCTCGCTGGGACTGGACCCGCGGTTCGTCGCCGAGCAGCTCGGCTTCAACGACTCGTCGCCGAACTCGATCGACGGCACCGCGGCGCGCGACTTCGTCGCCGAGTTCGCGTTCGTCACCGCGATGATCGGCGTCGACGTCTCCCGGCAGGCCGAGGAGGTCATCCTCTGGGCCACGAAGGAGTTCGGCTTCGTCACGCTGGACGACGCGTACTCGACCGGGTCGAGCATCATGCCGCAGAAGAAGAACCCGGACATCGCCGAGCTCGCCCGCGGCAAGTCCGGCCGGCTGATCGGCAACCTGTCCGGGCTGCTGGCGACCCTCAAGGGCCTGCCGCTGGCGTACAACCGGGATCTGCAGGAGGACAAGGAGCCGGCCTTCGACTCCGTCGACACCCTCACCGTGCTGCTGCCGGCGTTCACCGGGATGATCCGCACGCTGACCTTCGACACCGACCGGCTCGAGGAGCTGGCGCCGCAGGGCTTCTCGCTGGCGACCGACATCGCCGAGTGGCTGGTGCGGGAGCGGGTGCCGTTCCGGGTCGCGCACGAGCTGGCCGGGGCCTGCGTGCGCGAGTGCGAGACGCGCGGTATCGAGCTGTGGGACCTGACCGACGACGACCTCGCCGCGATCTCGCCGCACCTGACGCCGGGTGTGCGCGAGGTGCTCTCGGTCGGGGGATCGGTCGCCTCACGCAACGGCCGGGGCGGGACCGCGCCGGAGCGGGTCCGCGAGCAGCTGGCCGAGCTGCGCGACCGCACCACGGAGCTCGCCACGTGGCTGTCGCACTCGTGACCCGCGAGCTGCTGGCCGGGCCGGTCCTCGAGGTCGCGCCCCGGCTGCTCGGCGCCGTGCTGCGCAGCACCACTCCCGCGGGCACCGTGGACGTGCGCCTGACCGAGGTCGAGGCGTACGACGGACCGAACGACCCCGGCTCGCACGCCTTCCGCGGCCGGACGCCGCGGAACACGGTGATGTTCGGCCCGCCGGGTCACCTGTACGTGTACTTCACCTACGGAATGCACTACTGCATGAACATCGGCTGCGGTCCCGACGGCACCCCGTCCGCGGTGCTGCTGCGCGCCGGCGAGGTCGTCGCCGGCACCGAGCTGGCCCGCAAGCGGCGGGGCGGAACCGCGCAGGATCGCGAGCTCGCCCGCGGCCCGGCCCGGATGTGCGTCGCCCTCGGTATCGACCGCGACGCCAACGGCGCCGACCTGCTGGACCCGTCGTCGCCGGTGCAGCTGCTCGACGGCGGGTACGACGGCCCGATCGGCACCGGCCCGCGCGTCGGGCTCCGGGATGCGGCCGACCGCCCCTGGCGATTCTGGGCCGAGGACGACCCCACCGTGTCCACCTACCGCGCGCACCAACCGAAGCGGAGGCGCTGACAAGGCGTTTCGCCCCGGGCGGGACGGGTACCGGCCATCCGCCGTACCGCACGAAGGAGTCCTGCCATGCGCCGCCGCCTCACGCTCGTGACCATCTCCGTCCTCGCGCTGCTGGCGGTGATCGCCGGCGCGGGCGCCACCGCTCAGGCTGCGCCACCGGCACCCAGAAGCATGGCCTCGATCGGGGACTCGATCACGCGGGCCGCCGACGTGTGCTGCTGGTACGGCGACCACCCCGCCAACTCGTGGAGCACCGGCGACGCGAGCTGGGACGGCATCACGAGTCACTACGAGCGACTGCGTGCGCTGAACCCCGCGATCACCGGCCACAACAACAACGACGCGAAGTCCGGGGCCCGGATGAGCGATGCGCCGGGGCAGGCCGAGACGGCTGTCGCGCAGAAGGTCGGATACGTGACGATCCTGATGGGCGCCAACGACGTGTGCACCTCGTCGCCCACGACGATGACGCCGGTCGAGACGTATCGCGCCCAGTTCCAGCAGACGTTGCAGACGTTGGTCTCGGGGCTGCCACAGGCACTGATCTTCGTGGCCAGCATCCCGGACGTGTACCACCTGTGGGAGATCTACCACACCGACTGGCTGGCGCCGCTGGTGTGGGACGTCGCGAACATCTGCC
>DASXRB010000064.1:0-2085 GCA_036506875.1 Kribbellaceae bacterium
CCTCCACTGGACGGAGCGATACTCTTCGTGGAGACTTACCGCCTTCAGAAGCGTCATATCCATGCGCTATTTGCGCACCTCCGGCTTCGCGGGGTCTTCGACCGGATTCACGGATTAGTTGTGGGGTACTGCGTTGGCAGCGATGCGCCTGGGGTCGGCAACGAACGAGCGATCGCGGATGTTGTTGAGGAAGTCCTTGCCAGCTATGAGTTCCCTGTCATGCAGATCGGAGAAATCGGGCATCAGGTCGAGAACTTGATTCTGCCCATCGGTGCCGCGGTCGAGATCGACACAGCGCGTCTGTCATTCGAACTCATCGAGCCGGCCGTCTCATAGCGCCTGCCTCGCCGAGAAGGATCGTCAGCGGGAGCTGAACGTCATGGCGTGGGTGTTGTCGCGTTTCAGGCTGAGGGAGGTGCCGTCGATGGTGAAGGTGACCCTGCCGCGGAGCGTGGCGACGACGGCGGCCTCGACGGGGGCGAGCTCGGAGCCGCAGGCCATCCGGGTGGTGCCGATCGCACCGAACGTGATCGTGCTGCCATCGATCGTGGCCGGGCCGAACGGGCGGTTGCAGCCGGTCGAGCCGGTGACCCGGCCGTCGGCGAACTCCAGGAAGGCCTTCTCGTAGACCTCGCCGTGCGAGGCGGTGTCGCCGGTCATGATGGTGTCGAGCTGCCAGCGCCGGCCCTCCAGCGCGAGGTCGGGCTGGACGGCCTTCTTGTCCCGCAGCGTGATGGTCGTCGTACCGGACTTCACCGTCAGGGTGTCGCCGTCGAGCCGCCACGACGGCTCGGAGCCGAGGAGTTTCGCGACCCAGTCGTCCTGCGCGTGCCGGGCGGCGTCGCAGCCCATCTCGGTCATCGACAGGTCCGCGGCGCTGAGCCTGCCGCCGCTGGTGTCGACCGGGCCCTGCATCGTGTTGCAGCCGGCGTTCGCGACCAGCCGGCCGTCGTCGGTGAACCACAGCGACACCGTCGTAGCGGCGACCAGCCGGCGCGCGGCGCCGTTCTCGGCGACGGCGGTGGACAGGAAGGTCCGTCCGGTCAGCACGTTGCCGGTCGGTGGCACGGCACGCACTCCTGGTTCTGTTCCGCATCCGGCGACGAGCAGGGCGGCGATCAGGACGACGGATCGTGGTTTCATGCTGGACTGACGCCTCGGCCTTCGTGCAGGTTGTCACCGGACCGGCCAGGCCCACAGAACATCATCGACACGCCGCCCTGAGAGACTTTGAACGCTATGCTAACCAGTCAGGAGCCGAACCAGCCGCGGGCCGAGGCGGTGATCGACCTCACCGCGATCCGGCACAACGTGGCGACGCTGCGCGCCGTGGCGGGGTCCGCCGAGGTGATGGCGGCCGTCAAGGCGGACGGGTACGGGCACGGCATGGTCGCCTCCGCCCGAGCCGCCCGGGCCGGTGGCGCGAGCTGGATCGGCGTGGCGGTGATCGAGGAGGCACTGGCCCTGCGCGCCGCCGGGGACACCGGGCGGGTGTTCTGCTGGCTGGCCGTGCCGGGCGAGCCGCTCGCGGTCGCGGTCGCGGCCGACGTCGACCTGTCCGCGTCGTCCACCGGCATGATCGCCGAGCTGGAGTCCGCGGCCCAGGCCGCCGGCCGCCCGGCGCGCGTGCACCTGAAGGCCGACACCGGGCTGAGCAGGTCCGGCGCGGCCCCGGAGGACTGGACCGACGTGGTGTCCGCGGCCGCGAAGGCCCAGGCCGCCGGGCACCTGGAGATCGCCGCCGTCTGGTCGCACCTGGCCTGTTCCGACACGCCGGACCATCCCGCGAACGCCGCCCAGGTCGAGGCCTTCGAGCGCGCGATCGAGATCGCGGCACGGCACGGCATCCACCCGCCGCTGCGGCACCTGGCCAACTCCGGCGGCACCCTCGCGCTGCCGCGGACCCGGTTCGACCTGGTCCGGCCGGGTATCGCCGTCTTCGGCCTGTCGCCGTTCGGCGCCGAGCGACCGTCCGCCGCGCTCGGCCTGCGGCCGGCGATGACGCTGCGCGCCCGGCTCGCGCTGGTCAAGCGGGTCGGCGCCGGCGCGGGGGTCTCCTACGGCCACACCTACGTCACCCCGGCG
>DASXRB010000065.1:0-2128 GCA_036506875.1 Kribbellaceae bacterium
AGCTCAACCGGAGCCCGCCGCCGACCAAAACCGGCAACGCAGTTCGCCGGGTCCACCATGCCGGCGGATGGTGTGCTCGGGTTGTGCGCCGGGCGGACCCGCACCTCCGATGGTTCACCCGGCGAATTGCGCGGGGGTTCAGGTCGCCTGGCGCTCGGCGCCGAGAGCGTGGCGGGGGCGGGCGTCGTACTCCGACAGGTCGAAGCGGCGGGTCAGCCGGCGGAAGCGGAACGTGAAGCCGGGCCAGAGGGTGGTGTTGCGGCCCTGGGAGTCGAGGTACCAGCTGACGCAGCCGCCGGTGGTCCAGACGGTGTTCCTCATCCGCGACCGCACCCCGTCGACGAACCGGCGCTGGACCTCGGGCCGGACCTCGACCCGGCCCAGTCCGGCGGCGTCCAGGGTGCGGATCGCGTCGAGCAGGTACGCGATCTGCGACTCGATCATGAACACCATCGAGCTGTGCCCGAGACCGGTGTTCGGGCCGATCAGCATGAAGAAGTTCGGGAACCCGGCGATCGCCGTACCGAGGTGCGCCTGCATCCCGTCGGTCCACGCCTCGCGCAACGTCTCGCCGGTGCGGCCGCGGACCAGGTCCATCACCGGCAGGTCGGTGACCCGGAACCCGGTGCCGTAGATGATCGTGTCGACCTCGTGCTCGACACCGTCCTCGGTGACGATGCCGCGCGGCGTCACCTCGCGGATGCCGCTGGTCGAGACGGTCACGTTCGGCTGCGCGAGTGCCGGGTAGTAGTCGTCGGAGATCAGGATCCGCTTGCAGCCCATGGTGTAGTCCGGCGTCAGCACGGCGCGCAGCCCCGGGTCGCGGATCTGCCGGGCGAGGTGCCGCTCGGCGAGCTTCTGCGCCTGCGCCATGATCCGCGGCGCCCGCGCGAAGCCGAGCACGTACGCCTCCCGGCCCCAGTAGATCCCGGCCCGCACCGCCTTCTGCACCAGCGGGAACCGCCGGAACACGGCCTTCTCCACACCCGTGATCGACCGGTCCGGCCGCGGCATCACCCACGGCGGCGTGCGCTGGAACAGGTGCAGTTCCTCGACCTCGGGCTGGATCGCCGGCACGAACTGGATCGCCGACGCCCCGGTCCCGACCACGGCGACGCGGCGGCCGCCGAGGTCGTGCGCGTGGTCCCAGCGCGCGGAGTGGAAGACGGTGCCCTCGAAGGTCTCGATCCCGGGCATCTTCGGGTACGACGGCTCGGCGAGCGGGCCCATCCCGGAGATCACGATCTCGGCGGTCAGCTCCCCCCGGCTGGTCCGGACCCGCCACAGATTGTCCGCGTCGTCCCACTCGCACGCCTCGACAGCCGTGCCGAACCGGATGTGCTCGCGGACGCCGAAGTCGTCGGTCACCCGGTTCAGGTAGGCCTCGATCTCCGGCTGCGGCGAGAACGTCGACGACCAGTCCGGGTTCGGCGCGAACGAGAACGAGTACAGGTGCGACGGCACGTCGCACCGGCACCCAGGGTACGTGTTGTCCCGCCACGTCCCGCCGACCTCGCTCGCCCGCTCCAGTACGACGAAGTCGCGGTACCCGGCCTGCTCGAGGCGCACCGCCATCCCGATGCCGGCGAAACCGGTGCCGACGATGAGGATCCGGCTGTGCGTGCTGTCTGACCGTGGCATCTCGCAACCTCCAGATTGAGCGAAACTTACTCGGAGTAAGTTACTTGGGGTAAGTTACCCGGAGTAAGTTATGCTTGACAAGTGACCTCGACCACGGGCCCCACGACCCCGGCCGCAGCTCGTCCGCGGCGGCGGGACCGCGCGGCGCGCGAGCTGGAGATGCTGGACGCGGCGGAGGAGATCTTCGGCGAGCGCGGTTATGCCGGTACGTCGATGGACGACGTGGCCGCCCGGGCCGGGGTGTCGAAGCCGCTGGTGTACCAGTACTACGGCTCCAAGGACGGCTTGTTCGTCGCCTGCCTGGCACGGTTGCGCGCGCAGCTGTTCGAGTCGGTGGCCGACGTCGTCCTGACGGCCCCGGACGCCGAGCGGGCGATGTACGAAGGGCTGGCGCAGTGGTTCCGGTTCCTCGACGAGCACCCGCGAGCCTGGGCGGTGATGGTCGACGAGGGCATGTTGAGCGCGGGGCCGGCGGCCGAGGCGGCCG
>DASXRB010000066.1:0-2884 GCA_036506875.1 Kribbellaceae bacterium
TGGAGGCTTCGGGTCAGGCCGGGGCGGTGTCGTTGTCGGCGGGCGGGGTGTCGGTCGGTGCCGCACCGTCCGATTCGGCCTCGGCGTTGTCGTCGTTGTCGGCGGGTGCCGGGAGGACGAACGTCAGCGGCGTCTCGGAGACCAGCAGGATGCTGCCTGCGGCGGCGGCCTTGGTGCAGTTGTTGCGCACCGCGCCGGAGCTGACCGTGCGGCCGAGCTGCGCGCCGATCGCGGTGGCGATCTCCTGCGGAGTCATCGGCTTGCCGGGGTTGGCGGCCAGGACACCGATGGTCAGCTTCTCCAGCTCACCGCGCCCGAAGGGCTGGCTGCCGTCGGCGTTGACGGTCAGGTCGGTGCGGCGGTTGACCGTGGTGGAGCTGCCGGACGTGCGCCGGGGCGCGCTGGTCGGCAGGACGACGATGTGGATCTCCTCATCCGGGCCGACGACGTGCAGCGTCCCGTCCGGCCGGATCAAGGGGAGCACCGCCGCGATCGTGCTGAGGGTGCTGGTGACGCCGCGGACGACCTGCAAGCACAGCGGGCAGCGGGGCGGTTCCGGATTCGGATCGACCTCGCTGGCCTTCGTCGGCCCGGCGATCCACCGCTCGGGCAGGCCGGGCAGCCGGCGGGCGGCGTCGGCCTGCTCCATCGCAGCCAACAGCCGGGTGGTGGTCGGGTGGCTGATGCCGCTCTCGGCGACGATCACCTCGATGGTCGCGCCTTCGGTGTGGTCGGCCAGAACGCCCTTGACGGCCATGACCTTGCGGTCGCCAGCGCGCGTCGGCGGGACGACGGCCTTGTGGTCCTCGCCCTCGGCGCGAGTGCCGGTGTCGTCGCCGCTGGGCTTGTCCTCGCCGGACGCGTTCTGGGTGTCGGCGGCCTCGTTGTCATGGTCGCCGATGTCCGTGGCCGGGCCGTCGTCGCCTGACTGGTTGTGCTGCTCGGTGTCGCCGGTCTCCGGCTCGTTAGCCGAGTCAGCGTCCGGGTCGCCGGAGTTAGGCTCGTCGGCCGCGTCGGTGTCCGGGTCACCGGACTCGGGCTCGTCCGGGCCGGTGGTGGGCTCGTCGGTGACGTCGGCCGCGTCCAGTTCAGCGGCGGCGGCCTCCGACAGGGTCCATCGGGTCGGCGTGCCGTCGGCCGGGTCCGCGCCGGTGTTGACCGCGATGATCAGTCGGGCGTCAGCCAGCGTCTTGATCGCCTTGTCGGTGGTCGATCGGGCCTTGCCGGACTTGTCGGCCAGTTCGTGGACGTTGCCCTGGCCGAGGTCGGCCAGCGCCTTCAGAACGGCTTGCGTCGCCGGTGACAGGGACAGGTGTTCCATCGGTTCCCCTCCTCGGGAGATGGGTGAAGCCCGGCACGGGAGGGCGCCGGGTGGTGGTGCGCCGGATCGCGGGCAGCGGCGGGTGCAGCACGCGCGTCGGGTGCGCGCCGTGATTGGGGTGCTGCCTGCTTGCGCGGTCCGGTAGTTCGGGTGCGGTGCGCCGCCCGTCGGTCAGTGGCCGGAGCCGGTTCGCTGGTTGGCGGCGGCGAGCAGGACGTACAGGCTGGACTCGACGGGATCGCGGTAGATGCCGGCGGCAGCGTGGGGAAGGCGAACCGGGCCGGGGTGCTCGGCGGGATCGAGTTCGGCGTTGGACTCGGTGATCCGCACCCAGACCGATCGCCCGGCGAAGCTGCTGCTTGCGGCAGGCCTCGGTATGCGGCAGCACGATCAGAACGGTGTCGCCGGGATTGACATAGCGCCGGCGCACCGGCTGCACGGGGCTCGTTGCGACGTACGCGGCGCGGTCGGGGTCACCGACGAGCCTGTCGATATGGATGCGGGCGCTCTCGTAGTCGCTCGCGTAGCTTGTGATTTCGTCCAGCGAACAGATCATCGCCTCGACCGGTCCGGTCAGGTCGTCGGCGTTGATGAGCTGGGTCCGGAGCTCGTCGACCGCGAGAAGCAGGTGCGAGCGGGCACAGCGCAATTGGTCGACGGACGCCGGTAGGTGCGCGGCGGCCGGGACGGGGTCGGCGGCGTGCTGGTCGAGGGTCCGTCCAGTGGTCTGCCAGATCCACCTCTCCACCACGTCGAGGTACGCCATGGGTGTCTCCTCACGCATGTCCCGGGGCACGCCGAAGACCGGTCACGGCAGGGCTGCGACCGGTCTTCGATGTGCCGGGGGTGGACGGGGTCAGGCGATGGCGACGGCGCACATTCGTGCGCGGGAGTTCAGGCTGCGCAGGTATGAGCAGGCGTCGTTGAGGAACCGGAACCGGTCAGCCAGGGAGTCGGCGGCGGGCTGCATGAGGCGGCCGTCGGTGGTGATCAGCGCGTCGCCGATGAGCGCCACGCGCCAGTGGAGCCCGGCGTAGGTGGCCTCACCGGCCTGGTAGAGCGACAGCTCGTAGGGGTCGAAGACGTGCCCGCCGGCGTAGGCGAGCATGGCGAGCACGCGGGGCTGCTGCTCGAACCGGCGGCGCGCCTCGGCCAGGCTGACCTTGGCCGGGTCGTTGTGGTGCTGGGCGAGAAAGTCCTCCCACACGCGAGCGGTCGGGGTGCTGGCGTTGATGTGCATGTTCCAGGCACGCCAGCGGGCGATGGCCTCGTTCGCGGCGACCTGCGACATGCCGGGCAGGTCGAGGCGGCTCTTGCGTCCTCCGGCGGCCATCGTGACCGCGCCGAGCTTGCGGGCGGCGTCGAGCAGGTAGTACCCGAAGAATCGGGTCAGCCAGCCGATCAGCCTGCGGTGACGGACGCGGAAGCGGCGGGCCGGGGTGCCGTTGGCGTGCATGAGGTCGTTGACCTTCTCGGAGGCGGCGAACCAGTCGGCGTCCTCGCCGGGGTTGAAGCAGACGGTGACGATCTGGTCGGACAGCGGGGTGGGCTTGGGCATGACGG
>DASXRB010000067.1:0-1616 GCA_036506875.1 Kribbellaceae bacterium
CGGCGCGGCTGTCACACAACCCGGTGCTGCGACTCAAGGACGCCTGGGAGCACGAGGACACCCAGGCCGGCGCGCTGCCGCCGCAACTGCCGGACCCCGCACCGGCCGGCGCGCTGTCGGTGCAACTGCTGCGGACCTACCCGTACCGTCGCTCGGGGTATCCGTTCGCGCGGCAGGGCGAGCGCAGCATCGCCCGCGGCTACCGCAAGGCCGCCGCTCGGGCGCGGCGGCTCATCTACCTCGAGGACCAGTACCTGTGGTCGACAGCGGTCGGCGGCTGTTTCGCCGACGCGCTGCGGAACAACCGCGAGCTGCGGCTGATCGCGGTGGTGCCGCGGTACCCCGACCAGCAGGGCAAACTCGGGTCCACGGCCGAGCTGTTCGGCCGGGCCAGCGTGCTCGCGATGCTCGCCGACGCGGGCGGCGAGCGGGTGGCGGTCTACAGCCCGGAGAACGACGCCGGCGTCCCGGTGTACGTCCACGCGAAGGTCTGTGTGATGGACGACCGGTGGGCCACGGTCGGCTCGGACAACGTCAGCATGCGCTCGTGGACCCACGACTCGGAGCTGACCTGCGCGGTGTTCGACCCGACCTCGAGGTACCCGCGCGACCTCCGGATCCGGCTCGGGCGCGAACACCTGGGCCTGCCGTCGGACGCGGCACTGCGCGACCCGGACGCCGCCTTCGACGCCTTCGCCACATCGGCGGCCGAGCTGGCGGCGTGGCACGCGGACGGCCGCCGCGGCCCGCGACCGCCGGGGCGACTGCTGCCGTATCGGCCGCCGCAGCTCTCGCCGTGGACACGGCGCTGGTCACGCGTGCTGTACCGCGTCGTCGACCCCGACGGACGCCCCCGGGCACTACGCCGCGCTGCCACCTTCTGACCCGACATCGGCCCGCGGCGACCCGGCCGTTTCATGCACCAGCGGGGCCGGGCCTGTCGGTGGGCGACCGGGTCACCGCGCGGTTCCACCAGAGGGCGAGGCCGGCGCCGGTGAAGGCCAGCAGCCCTCCGGCGAGGACGAACCAGACTGTGATCTCGATTTCCTGCTTGCGCGGGCCGAACTCGCGCGGCAGGTCGGTGAGCACGTCGGTCAGTTCGTCGGCGGCGTCAGCTCGGAAGTAGCGTCCGCCGGAGACTTTCGCGACCTGGGTCAGCGTGTCCTCGTCGATCTCGCGATTGCGTCCGCGACCGCCGCCCGAGAAGCCGCGCGAGCCCTGGCCGAAGGCCGAGCCAGCACTGATCTGGTCGGCGGTGCACATCATCGGGGCGGGCTTGGTGGTGCCGAAGCCGATCGTGTAGATCCGCAGGCCGCGGGCGGCGGCCTGCTCGGCGGCGGTGACCGGGGCGACGCCGGTGGTGTTCGAGCCGTCGGTGAGGACGACGATCGTGTCGGGCTGGTAGACGCCGCCGGTGTTCGGGGCGGCGTCACCGAGGTCGACGCCGGTGGCGGCGACGTTCGGGTTGCTCTCGGCGATCGCGTCGATGGAGGTCAGGATCGCCTGGCCGATCGCCGTGCCCCTGGCGGTCTTGAGGTTGTCGATGGCGTCGAGGAGGGCGTGCTTGTCGGTGGTGGGCGGCACCAGCAGACCGGCGATCCCCGAGAAGGCGACGA
>DASXRB010000068.1:0-2535 GCA_036506875.1 Kribbellaceae bacterium
CCGCTGCTGCGGTTGGGTGACTCCGGCCCGACCGTCAAGTACGTGCAGCGGGCCCTGCACCTGGGTCCGGACGGCTACTTCGGCACCAGCACCGTTCGCGTGCTGAAGAAGTTCCAGGCCTCCTGGGGTATCAAGCCGACCGGTACGACGACCAGGGCGACCTGGGGCCGGCTGACCTGGGCCACCAAGCACCACGTGCTCTACGGTCCGTACCGCACCGGCTCCGCCACCAACAGCACCTTCCGCGCCCGGGTGTTGCGTGAGGCCGCGAAGCTGAAGGGCACGCCGTACCGCTACGGCGGCACCACCCCGCGCGGCTTCGACTGCTCCGGCTACACCGGCTACGTGTACAAGAAGGCCGGCAAGTCGTTGCCGCGTACGTCGCGTGCGCAGTACGCGGTGACCAAGCACATCAGCCGGTCGGCCGCCAAGCCGGGCGACCTGGTGTTCTTCAAGAGCGGTGGCAGCGTGTACCACGTCGGCATCTACGCCGGTAGCAACATGCTGTGGCACTCCTCGAGGCCGGGCCGCCCGGTCGCCAAGGCAAAGATCTGGACCAGCAGCGTGGCCTTCGGCCGCGCCTGATCCAACCCGTCAGCGTCCTCTCCCCCAAGGCACGCTGACACTGAAACCGGTCGTGGGCCGTCGACCCTCCCCCCACCCCTCCGACGGCCCCGACCGGTTTCCCCTCTTCGTCCAGCAGAGTTTCGTCCAGCAGAGTTACCCGTCCAGCAGGCCCGCGTCGTGCGCGAGGATGGCCACCTGGACCCGGTTGGTAGCGTCGAGTTTCACCAGCACCCGCGAGACGTGTGCTTTCACCGTCGCCTCGCTCATGTACAACTGCTTGCCGATGTCGGCGTTCGACAGCCCGCGCCCGACCGCGGCCAGCACCTCGCGCTCGCGGTCGGTCAGCTTGCCGATCCGCTCCCGCGCCTGCCGCTGCCGGTCCGTCCGCGGATCCGCCGCGAAGTGCCCGATCAGCCGCCGCGTCACCGCAGGCGACAACATCGCGTCTCCCGCCGCGACCACCTTGACCGCCTGCACCAGCTCCCGCGGCGGCGTGTCCTTGAGCAGGAATCCACTCGCCCCGGCCTGCAACGCCCGGAACACGTAGTCGTCCAGATCGAACGTGGTCAGTACGACGACCTTCGGCGGATCCGGCAACGCCTGCACCTCGCGCGTCGCGGCCAATCCGTCCAGCCGCGGCATCCGGATGTCCATCAGTACGACGTCCGGCCGGTGCTTCACGGCCATGGCCGCGGCGTCGGCGCCGTCCTCGGCCTCGGCGACCACCTCGAGGTCGTCGTCCGACTCCAGGATCATCTTCAGCCCGGCCCGGACCAGCGCCTCGTCGTCCACGATCAGCAGCCGCGTCATCGTTCCCCTTCATCCACACCCAGTACGACGCTCTCGCGGCCCTCCGGCCACGGCAGCCAAGCTTCCACGCGCCAGCCACCTTGCTGAGTCGGCCCGGTCGTCAGCCGTCCGCCTGCCAACTGGACCCGCTCCCGCAGCCCGACCAGTCCAGCGCCGGAACCTGGGAGCAGTGAACCAGCAGCGACCGGTCGCACGTTCGTCACCCTGGCAGTCACGCCTTCGCCGCTGTCGCCGTACACGACGACCTCCGTCGACGCTCCTCGCGCGTGCTTGTGCACGTTGGTCAGCGACTCCTGTACGACTCGGTAGACCGTGCGACCAATGGACACCGGTACGTCGTCCGGCAGCGCGAACTCGCCCGTCACGCTCACGCCGGCGTCCCGGGACGCCTCGACCAACCGCTCCAGATCCGAGGCCTGCGGCACCGGAGCCAGGTCGGCGCCGTCGACGCTGACGTCGGAACGCAGTACGCCGAGAACCTCTCGCAGATCCTCCATCGCCTGCCGCGCGGTCTCCCGGATCAACCGGGCCGAGCCCTCCACCTTCTCCGGGCCGACGGCCGGGTTCACCTCCAGCCCGCCGGCGTGCAGCGCGATCAGCGACACCTTGTGCGCGAGGACGTCGTGCATCTCCTGCGCGATCCGGGCCCGCTCGCCCAACCGCGCCTGCTCGCCGCGCAACTCGCGCTCGGCCTCGGCCCGCTCGGCCCGGTCCCGGAGCGACACCATCAGGTCCCGGCGGGCACCGATGTACGCACCGATCGCGATCCAGGTCCCGATCAGGAACGGCCCGGTGAACACCGAGACCCAGAACCCTTCGCCGGCCCACGAGTTGACGACGTACCCGACGTACGCGGCAAGGCCGAGGACGGCGAGGACCAGGTCGCGGCGGCGGATCGCCAGGGTGAGCAGGGCAAGGCCGACGGGCACGAAGATGGCGGCCGTCAGCATCGCCGCGATGCCGACCATCGTGACCACCGCCGGGAACCGCCGGCGCCAGAACAAGACGACCGACGCCACGACGCCGGCGCAGAGCACGTACCAGTCGCGGGGACCCCAGCCGCTACCGCCCGAGGCTGCCTGCGCCACGACGGTGAGCAGGCTGAAGCCGACGAACATGATGTCGCGCAGGCGGGGCGCATGCCTGACCCACCAGGCG